>DAOTYM010000106.1:0-9380 GCA_034434775.1 Anaerolineae bacterium
AGCCGAGGACCCCGAGGAGCGGATAGACTTCGTGTGGGTGCGGGGGCTTCGGCCCCTGGGGGCCTGGGTGCCGGAGTCCCTCGCCTCGGACCACCGCATGGTGGTGGTGGAAGTGGCTACGGATTGACGACCATGTCGGATTGGCTCAGCCGCAACCGGACCTCGCTAGCCCTCACGTTGGTCAACCTCCTGCTCCTGGGCGGGGCCGTGCTCTACGTCCGCCAGCCAGCCCCGGCGCCCATCGGCATCACGCCGCCGCCCCCCACGCCTGCCCCCACCGCCACGCCCACGCCGGGCCCCCTCCGCGTCTACGTGAGCGGCGCCGTGCGCGCCCCCGACGTCTACCTGCTCCCGCCGGGGAGCATCGTCAAGGATGCCCTCCTGGCCGCGGGCGGGCCCGCCGCCGATGCGGACTGCGACCACATCAACCTGGCCCGCACCCTCTACGACGGCGAGCACCTCTACGTGCCGCGCAGGGGCGAGACGCCGCCCCCTACCGAACCGCCCGCCGTTTCCCCCGTCAGGGGGCCCCAGCAGGGCAGCGGCCTGGTGGACCTGAACACCGCTACCCCCGCCCAACTGGAGGCCCTCCCTGGCATTGGGCCGGCCCTGGCCCAGCGGATCGTGGAGCACCGCCCCTACCGCTCGGTGGACGAGTTGCTGGACGTGCCAGGCATCGGCCCGGCCACCCTGGAGAAGATCCGCCCCCTGGTGACCGTGGGCTCCCCTTGAAGCCCGGTGGGCGCAAGGGGGGTGACGCGAAAAGGCCCCCCGCCGGGGAAGCCGGCGGGGGGCCAGTGTCGCCTGGTGGCGATGGGCAGCCTTACTTGCCCAGGGCCGCCTTCTTCTGGGCCCAGTCAATCTTGTACTTCCACCAGTGCTCGCCACCCATCTCGCCGTAGTAGCGGGTCAGCCACGGCTTGGTGAGGGCGACAGTGGTGTAGTAGTAGATCGGGGCAATGGCCGCCTCATCGTCGCACAGGATCTTCTCGGCCTGGAAGTAGAGCTCCTTGCGCTTGGCCGGGTCAGGCGACACCTCGGCCTCGTCCACGATCTTCTGGAACTCCTGGTTGTTCCAGCGGATGTCGTTGCGGGCGCTCGGAGCGAAGACTTCCTTCACCCAGTTGTTCTCGTCGGGGTAGTCGGCGCACCAGCCGAGCCGCCAGACGTGAGGCATCTCCTCCACGGGGGTCTTCTTGCTGATGGTGTTCAGGTAGACCTTCCACTCCTGGTTCTCGACCTTGACGTCAATGCCCAGGGCGTCCTTCCACATGGCGGCGATGGCCTCAGCGATCTTCTTGTGGCCTTCGCTGGTGTTGTACATCAGGGTGATGGTCGGGAAGCCCTTCGCGTCGGGGTACCCGGCCTCCGCCAGCCAGCCCTTGGCCAGTTCCACGGCCTTGGCGTAGCCGGTGCCACCCAGCGACTCCGGCAGCGCCCACGGGGCGATCCGCGGGTCCAGGGCCGCGTTGCCGAAGATCATGGAGGGCGCGAAGGTGTTGGCCGGCAACTGCCCGCCCTTCAGGACGTTGTCAATCAGGCCCTGGCGGTCAATGGCCGCGGAGAGGGCCCGGCGGACCAACTTGTTGTCCATGGGCGGCTTGTCGTTGGTGAAGCCGTAGTAGTAGGTGCAGTCGCTCGGGGCGATGTACAGTTCCTTGGAGAGGACCGGGTCGGCCTTCACGCGGTCCATATCTTCCAGCGGCGGCGAGGTGCCGTCCAGCTGGTTGGCCTCGTACATGGCCATGGCCGTGGAGGCTTCCACCACCATGACCAGTTCCACCCGCTCAATCTGAACCTCATCCGCGGCGTAGAAGAGCGGGTTCTTCTCCAGGACCATGGAGTCTTCGTGGACCCAGTCCACCAGGACGTACGGGCCGTTGGTGACGATGAAGCCGGGCTCAATCCACCGCTCGCCGTGGGCCTCAATGGCGTCCTTGGGCTGCGGCCGGGCGACCCACATGCTGGCGATGGCCGGGAAGTAGCCCGCGGGGTGCTCCAAGGTGAACTCCACCGTGTAGTCGTCCACGGCCTTCACGCCCACGCCTTCCTCCAGCGCGGCGAACTCTTCGTCGCTCAGGGCCTCAGGGTCGGCGGTGTTGAAAGCCTCGCCGCCCTTGATGATGTAGAGGACGTAGGCGTAGCCCGAGGCGGTCTTGGGGTTGAGGGTGCGCTTGACGCCGTAGACGACGTCGTGAGCGGTCACGGGGCCCAGTTCTTCCACCTTGCCCGTGCCACGGTTGTACTTCACCCACTTGGCGTCCTGGCGCATCTTGAAGGTCCACACCAGACCGTCCTCGGAGACGGACCACTCGGTGGCCAGTTCGGGCACGACTTCGTTGGTTTCGGGGTCCAGGTCCGTCAGGCCCAGGAACAGGTTCTCAATGCAGGCCACGGAGGTCGTGTCCTCGGCCAGGGCCGGGTCCAAGGTCGGGGGCTCGGTGCCCAGGTTCCAGTTGAGGGTGACCTTCTCCTCACCGGGGACCGGGGTGGGAGTCACCTCAACGACCTTCTCCACTTCCTTGGTGACGACCTTCTCCACTTCCTTGGTGACGACCTTCTCCACCACCACGGTCTCTTTGACCACCTGGGGGGTGGGAGCGGGGCCGCAGGCCGCCAGGATCATGCTGCCGATCACCAGCACGGCCAGGACGACTGCCCACTTCTTGCCAATCATGGTCTCCTCCTTCAGTCAACTGAGGTCTTGTCGCAGACTCGTCGGACGGAACAGCAAGCGGAGCGCGAGGGTCCCCTTGAGAGGTCCAGAGAAGGAACTCGCCCCATCACCTCCTTTCCTAGGCGGCCCACGAACGGGCGCGTCGGGCCGAGAGGTCAGGTTGAGCCAAAAGAGAAGTCTGGCAATTCCCAGCCGCGTGTACGGGCCTTATCGCCAATGTAACTATACCACAAACTGAGAAAGTCGTCAACTTGGCGGTGGGGGCAGGGCTTTTCACCCCACACCTCACCCCTACCCCTTGGCCCCTTCCCCTCTCCGCCTGCGGAGAGGAGAAGGGGGCCAGGGGGTAAGGGTGAGGTCTGTACCTTGCCCCGGACCCCGCCCGTCCCCCTTTGACAAAACCCGGTCCCTCCAGGTATCATGGGCCTAGAGCGGCCGCAGGCATTCCTCAACCTGGAGAGCCCGCACTGGTCGGCGCTCCCCAGGCCCATCCCTCTTCGTCCAGGAGGCAGGCGATGGCGCAGAAGACGGTGGGCTTCATCGGCCTGGGCATCATGGGGTTCCCCATGGCCAGGCACATCCTGGAGGCTGGCTATCCCCTCATCGGCTACGACATCCGCCCCGAACCTGTGGAGGCCCTGGCCGCCTTGGGCGCGCAGAAGGGCACCTCGCCCAAGGACGTGGCGGCGCGGAGCGACGTGGTCATCACCATGCTCCCCGACTCCCCCGACGTGGAAGCCGTCGCCCTGGGGCCCGAGGGCATCCTGGAGGGGGCCCGCCCGGGGACCATCTATGTGGACATGTCCACCATCTCCCCCACGGTGGCCGTCCGGGTGGCGGAAGCAGGCCGGGCGAAAGGGGTGCGCGTCCTGGATGCTCCGGTGAGCGGGGGCGACATCGGCGCGCAGCGGGGCACCCTCTCCATCATGGTGGGCGGGGACGAGGCCACCTTCCAGGAGATGCTCCCCATCTTCCAGACGATGGGCTCCCGCATCACCCTGTGCGGGGGCAACGGCGCGGGGCAGATCGTCAAGACCTGCAACCAGATCCTGGTGGGCGCAGCCATCCTCGGCGTGGCCGAGGCCCTGGTCCTGGGGGCCAAGGCTGGGGTGGACCCAGCCAAGATCGTGGACGTGCTCCTGGGTGGGGTGGCCCGCTGCGGCATCCTGGAGAACCGGGGCTCCCGCATCGTCCAGCGGGATTTCCAGCCGGGGTTCAAGGCCCGGCTGCACTACAAGGACATGCGCATCGCCCTGGCCGCGGGCCAGGACTACGGGGTCCCCATGGTGGTCTCCCCGCTGGTGCACGAGATGCTCAAGCGCATGGTCCTCGCCGGCTACGGGGAGTGGGACCACTCGGGCATGGTCCGCGTGCTGGAGGAATGGGCCGGCGTGGAGGTGCGGGCCTTCGGCACCTGAGGATGGATATAGCCAGCAGTTCCACCCCCACGCGGTAGCCCCCTCCCTCTCCGCCCGTAGAGAGGGATAGGGGCCACTACAGGCAGCAGGGACGAGGAACCTGTAGGGGCAATTCATGAATTGCCCCTACAGGGTTATGGCTGGCCCCCTCCCTCTCCTCTCACGGAGACGGAGGGGGCTACGGATTAGGGGGTCTCAGGCAGGCACAGGGACCTGTCCCGACTACTTGGGATACCCCTTCTGCTTGAGGAACTCGTTCACCGCCTGGCAGAGGCCAGGGACCACCTCTTCGGGGGTCGCTTCGCCGGCCCAGATGCGCTCCAACTGGGGCTCAATGATGGAGCCGCTCAGTTCATCCCACTCCGGGAAGTAGGCGAAGGCCCCGGGCTTGGCCGCCTCTCCGGCGATGAGGAAGGCCCTGCGGTTGGCCGGCTTGCCCAGGTTCAGGAACTCCGGCGAGTCAGCCACCGACCGCAGCGCGGGGAAGATCTCTCCGGCCCGGGTGTAGAGGGACTGTCCGCCCCCCTTGCTCTGGAGCCACTGGAGGAAGAGCCAGGCCTCTTCCTTGTGCTGGGAGCGGGCGCTCATGACCCAGGCCGCGCCGCCGTTGGGGTTCCAGCGCTGGCCGCCCTTGGGGATGGGGACCGCCGCCACGTCGTACTCCAGGTCAGGGATGGCGTTGAAGGTGGAGACGCGGGAGGGGTTCTGGATGATCATCGCCACCAGGCCCGCCTGGAAGACCGCGGCGTCGCCCCCCTGCTGGTTCAGGGTTGCCGCCCGCATGGCGTATCCCTTGTCCATGAGGTCGGCGAAGAACTTCAGGCCCCGCATCGCCTCGGGGGTATCCAGGGTGCACTTGGAGGGGTTGACCAGGTCGTCCAGGACCTGCCCGCCGGCCTGCCCGACCCACTGGGGCCACTTGCCCCCCTCCATGCCCAGGGCATACCGGGTGACGCGCCCGCCCGCATCCCGCACCGTCAGTTTCTCGGCCGCGGCGAGGAGGTCGTCCCAGGTCCACTCGTCGGTGGGATAGGGCACGCCGGCCTCGTCAAAGATCTTCTTGTTGTAGTACAGGACGTGGGCCTCAATGTCCCGCGGCAGGCCGTAGATATCCCCCTGGTACCGGGCCGAGTCCAGGAGGAAGGGCCAGTAGTCGTCCACGTTGTAGCCGCTCTTGGCGATCCACGGCTCCAGGTTCTCCAGGACCCCCTTGGCAGCGTAGGCTGGGGTGGGCCAGAGGAAGAAGACGTCGGGGATGCTGGCGTAGTCCCCAGCGGCCCAGCGGGTGTTCAATTTCTCAAAGTAGGTGTTCCACGGCTCGTGGAAGTAGGTGATCTTGATGTTGGGGTGTTCCTTCATGAAGGCCTCGGCGACCCGCTCGTGGGTGGCCTTCTCCTCTGGGCTGCCCCAGAAGCCCCACAGAAGGGTCACCTCCTCTGGCGCGGTCGGCTGGGGTGTGGGCGGCTCCGTCGTGGCCGGCATGGTCACCGGCGTTCCCTGGGGCTGGCACCCCGCAAGGACGAGAGCCAGGGCTGCCACCCCTGCCAGGGTCCACAAGAGCCTTCGGCGGTCGCTCGGGAATGCCATGTCCCTTCCTCCTTTCCTGGTGGTTGGCCGTCTTCCGCTCAGGAGGAAGTATGGCATGGGAAAGGCTTTTTGTCAAGAGATGGGGCCCAAAGTTTGGGCCTGGGATCCCGCGGGCAGGGGCAACTCCTGAACCGCCTCAGATGCCTCAGCCGAGCAGCCTACGCCCCGGCCAACAGGGCCAGCACCACCCCGCCGGCCATCACCGAGCCGATCTGCCCAGCCGTGTTGGCCCCCATGGCGTGCATCAGGAGGAAGTTGGAGAAGTCCTCCTCCTGCCCCACCTTCTGCACCACCCGCGCCGACATGGGGAAGGCCGAGATACCCGAAGCCCCGATGAGGGGGTTGAACTTGCCGCCGGAGAGGACGCACATCAGTTTTCCGAAGAGGACGCCCCCCGCCGTGTCCAGGGCGAAGGCCAGGAGGCCCATGACGATGATGCCCAGGGTCTGCCACGTCAGGAAGGTGGCGGCGGTCATGGTGGAGCCCACCGCAAGCCCCAGGAAGAGGGTCACCACGTTGGCCAGTTCGTTCTGGGCCGCCTTGGAGAGGCGTTCCACCACCCCCGCTTCTCGCAGCAGGTTCCCGAACATGAGCATCCCGATGAGGGGTGTGGCCAGCGGCACCAGGAGCCCGGCCACCAAGGTGACGGCGATGGGGAAGAGGATGCGGGTGGTCTTGGAGACCGGGCGGGAGGTGTAGGGCATCTTGATCTTGCGCTCCCGCTCCGTGGTCAGGAGGCGCATCACCGGCGGCTGGATGATGGGCACCAGGGACATGTACGAATAGGCGGCCACGGCGATGGGCCCCAGGAGGTGCGGCGCGAGGACCGAGGCCACGTAGATGGAGGTCGGGCCGTCGGCCGAGCCGATGATGCCGATGGAGGCCGCCTCTTTGATGTTGAAGCCCACCAGGGTGGAGACGAGGAGCGTGCCGAAGATGCCGAACTGCCCCGCTGCGCCCAGGAGGACCATCTTGGGGTTCTCCAGGAGGGGGCCGAAGTCGGTCATGGCCCCCACCCCGATGAAGATGAGGAGCGGGAAGAGTTCGTTGTCTATGCCGGCCCGCTTCAGGAGGCCCAGGATGCCGTCCCCATCCGTCATGCCCGCCAGGGGGATGTTGGCCAGGATGCACCCCACCCCGATGGGCAGGAGGAGCACCGGTTCGTACTCCTTGGCGATGGCCAGGTAGATGAGCACGCCCCCCACGGCCATCATCACCAGGTTGCCCCAGGTGAGGTGCAGAAGGCCTGCAAAGAGGTTCGGCAGAAGCGTCTCCCAACTCACGGCAAGCCCCCTTGGCATCACGCGAAGGTGAACAGCACGTCGCCGTAGGCCACGGTCTGCCCCTCGGCAACCCGCACCTCGGCGATCCGCCCGGCCCGGGGCGAGCGGATGCTGTTCTTCATCTTCATGGCTTCCAGGCTGCACAGTTCCTGCTGGAAGGCCACCTCATCCCCGGGCTGCACCCGGATGTCCAGGATGGTGCCGGGCATGGGCGCGGTCACCGCCCGCAGGGAGAGGTCTCCCGCCAGTCCCCCGGCGGGCTTCTCCGCTGCGGAAGAGGCCCCAGCCCCTGCGCTGGCGCCCTCTTCCGCCGGCCGCCAGGCGACCCGGAACTCCCGGCCGTTGACGCGCACCACCGCGGGCGAGGCGAAGGGGTCCTCCACCTCCACCAGGTAGGTCCGTCCCTCTACTTCCAGATGGTACCGCTGCGCCACTGCACGCCCTCCCGCGATCTACCGCCCGGGCAGCCAGAAACTGGTCCGGCCACCCCGCCGCCACGCCTGCACCTGGCGGCGGCGGCCCGCTGCCGCCCAGGGCCCTGTCTCCACTTCCGCCCACTCGGGGACCTCCACGGCCACCCGCTCCCGCGCCGCAGCCTGGGCCAGGGCCAGCCCTACCGCGGCGATCAGGGCAAGGTCCTCCTCCGCTTCCTGCACCTCCGCCCCTTGAGGGGCCTGGACACGGGCCGGCCGGGGGCGGAAGGCCCGCTCCAGCACCACCATGACCACGAGCAGGATGCCCAGCGCGGCGAAGACCAGGCCCATGCCGACCACTGTGATGGAAAGCCCTTGGAGAACGGTCTCGCTCACCTGCCCTCGCCCCCTACACCGGCATGATGCCGTGCTTCTTCGGTGGGTTGGTGGCCTGCTTCTGGCGCAGGTAGTGGAGCGCCGCGCACAGGCGCGGGCGCGTCTCGCCGGGCTCAATCACCGTGTCCACGTGGCCGCTGGCCGCCGCCGCGTAGGGCGTGGCGAACCGTTCCTGGTAGGCTGCCACCAGTTGGCGGCGCAGGGCCTCCGGGTCCTCGCTCTCCGCCAGTTCCCGCCGGTAGATGATGTCCACGGCCCCCTCCGGGCCCATCACGGCGATCTCCGCCGTCGGCCAGGCGAAGGTGATGTCGGTGCGCACGTACTTGCTGCTCAGGACGATGTAGGCCCCTCCGTAGGCCTTGCGCAGCACCACGGAGACCTTGGGCACCGTCGCCTCGGCATAGGCGTAGACGATCTTGGCCCCGTGCCGGATGATGCCGCCGTGCTCCTGGGCCACGCCCGGCAGGAAGCCCGGCGAGTCCACGAAGGTGACCAGGGGGATGTGGAAGGCATCGCAGAAGCGCACGAACCGGGCGATCTTGTCGGAGGCGTCAATGTCCAGGGCGCCGGCCAGGACCATCGGCTGCTGGGCCACCACGCCCACCACGCGCCCCTCCAGCCGGGCGAACCCCACCACAGCGTTGGCGGCGAAGTGCTCGTGCACCTCCAGGAAGGAGTCCCCGTCAAAGACCAGGCGGATCACCTCTTTGACGTCGTAGGGTTGGGTGGGGTCCTCGGGGATGATGCGGTTGAGGGCTGCCGCCGCGCCCGGGGGCGGGGCCTTGGCCGGGGTGAGGGGCGGGTCCTCTTCGTTGTTGGAGGGGAGGTAGGAGAGCAGCCGGCGCGTCAAGGCCAGGGCCGAGGCTTCGTCGGGCACGGCGAAGTGGGCCACGCCACTGCGGGCAGCGTGGACCGCCGCGCCCCCCAGTTCCTGGAAGCCCACCTCCTCGCCCGTCACCGTCCGGATCACGTCCGGGCCGGTGATGAACATGTAGGAAGTCCCCTCCACCATGATGATGAAGTCCGTGAGCGCGGGGGAGTAGACGGAGCCGCCCGCGCAAGGGCCCATCATCACGGAGATCTGGGGCACAACGCCGGAGGCCAAGGTGTTGCGGGTGAAGAGTTCCGCGTAGCCGGCCAGGCTCTTGACCCCCTCTTGGATCCGCGCCCCGCCGGAGTCGTTGAGGCCGATGACCGGCATGCCGGCCTCCATGGCCAGGTCCATGATCTGGCAGACCTTGCGCGCCTGCACTTCCGAGAAGGAGCCACCGAGGACGGTGAAGTCCTGGGCGAAGACGGCCACGTCGCGGCCCTCTATCGTCCCCAGGCCGGTGACCACCCCGTCGCCCAGGTAGCGCCTCTCCTGCATGCCGAAGTCGGTGCAGTCGTGCAGGGCCAGGTCGCCCAGTTCCAGGAAGGACCCTGGGTCCAGGAGGAGGGACAGCCGTTCCCGCGCCGTGCCCTTGCCCTGGGCGTGCTGGCGGGCGATCCGCTCGGGCCCTCCGCCCTGGCGCGCCTGCTCCCGCAGGGCCCGCAGCCTGGCCAGGGCCTCTTCCCTATCGTGCCCGTTTGCCGACATCGTGCCCTCCTGGTCTCGCCATGCTAG
>DAOTYM010000107.1:0-4619 GCA_034434775.1 Anaerolineae bacterium
ATGGCGAGCAGGAGAGCGCGCTCCCGGGGGGTGAGGGCCACCTTCTCGCCCCGCACCCAGACCTCCTCCGTCTCCAGGTCTATGAGGAGGTCGCGGTCCGCATAGAGGCGGCCGCGCCGCGCGACGGGGCTCCCGGCACGCCGGCG
Organism: Anaerolineae bacterium; assembly: GCA_034434775.1. Classification (GTDB taxonomy): domain Bacteria; phylum Chloroflexota; class Anaerolineae; order DTPP01; family DTPP01; genus DAOTYM01. Next base: position 147 of record DAOTYM010000107.1, read on the forward strand.
CAGGATGGCGTGGACCCGTGCCACCATCTCCCCCAGGTGCAGGGGGAGGATCAGGGCGTCGGCTGCCCCCAGCGCCAGGGCTTTCTGCACCTCCAGGCGGTCCCGGACGAGGAGGATCCAGGGGATGTCGGCCACCGTGCTGGCCTGCTGGAAGAGGTCCCACGGCTCCAGAAGGGGGCTGGAGTGGGTGGCGTCCAGGATGACCAGCGCCACCGTTTCTTCCTTCAGGGATTGGAGGCAGCGCCGCAGGGAATGCGCCACCGACAGGGCGTATCCCTCGGCCAGGAGGTGCCGCAGCAGGGGCTCTGTGCTGGTGGGGTCAGCACCCACCAACAACAGGGATCGGGGAGCCTCGGAGTTCATGCCTCACCCCTGGGTCCGGCTGGCAAGAGATCGCGAACCTCACCAATAGGACGGATGACGCCGATCTTCCTCAAGCCAATTGGTGTCATCCGTGCCGTTCGTGATCCTCTTCTGAGGAGCGGCCCTTGTCCATGAGTAGAGACGCTGGGCGCGCCCGAAAGTTACGCCTCTTCGCGTGGCTCTTCCTGGTGGGGGTGGCCCTGGCGTGCAGCGCCTGCTCCCAGCAGGCCGCGCCGGAGAGGGCCCCTGGCATGGCTTCGCCGGCCGGGGACCCGAGCCCCTCCCCCGAGAGGACCTGGACCGCCACCCCCCTGGCCGAGACGCCCACGGCAACCCCCTCGCCGAGCACCACGCCGTCGCCCACCCGTACGCCGACCCCCACCCGCACCCCGCGGCCCACGCGCACGCCCACTCCCACCCGCACGCCAAGCTCAACCCCCACGGCCACGTCCACGCCCACCTCCACTCCCACGCCGACGCCCACGCCCTTCCCCACGCCCGACGGCGTGCTGCGGGTGAGCCGCGTGCCCATCCTCATGTACCACCACATCGCCACGCCACCGCCCGGCGCCGACGCCATCCGCAGGGACCTCTCGGTCTCCCCAGCGCGCTTTGAGGAGCAATTGCGCTACCTGAAGGGCGCGGGCTACACCTCCATCACCCTGCGGGACCTCATCTACCACATGGCCCTGGGCTGGCCCCTCCCGGAGCGGCCGGTCATCCTCACCTTTGACGACGGATACCGCGACGCCTACACCTTCGCCTACCCGCTCCTCAAGAAGTACGGCTTCGTGGGGACCTTCTTCCTGGTCACCGCGCCCATTGACCAGGAAAACCCGGAGTACCTGGCCTGGGAACACGTGGTGCGCATGCACGAAGGGGGGATGGAGTTCGGCGCCCACTCCTACACCCACCCAGACCTGCGGGGCAAGACGGTGGACTACATCGTCTGGCAGGTGGTGGGGTCCAAGGAAGCCATTGAAGCGCGCATCGGCGAACCGGTGCGCTTCTTCGCCTATCCTTCCGGCCTCTACGACCAGTTGGTAGTGGACGTCCTGCGGTCGGCCCATTTCTGGGGGGCAGTGCTCACCCACAACACCGACCCCATCCGCAGCGACAACCTCTTCTGCATCCCCCGCATCCGCATCCGGGGGAGCGACACGCTGGACTCCTTCATCCGTAAGGTGGAGATGGGCTCGTAGGGATGGGCGACGGCGCGGGTCCGGCGAGGCGCGTCTCGCTCCTTGCGGCCGACGGGATGGCGCAGCCGCACCGCCCCTGTTGTGGAGAGAGGCCCCATGTGCTAGAATGGAATGGCACAACGGCAGGGACGCACGCTTCCGCCCTCGCCCTCCGCGGAGAGGGCGAGGGCCAGGGGGCTGAGGGCAAGCCAGCCAGGAGGAAGGAGCCCAGTGACCGCAAAACTCGCGAGCCTTTCCGTCTGCATGCCAGCCTACAACGAAGAGGCCAACGTCGGGGCCATGATTGACGAGGTCCTCGCCGTCTGCCGCCCCCTCACCGACGACCTGGAGGTCGTCGTGGTGGACGACGGCAGCAAGGACCGCACCGCCGAGGTCGTCCTGGAGAGGGCGAAGGTCCATCCCGAGGTCCGCCTGGTGCGACACCCGGTGAACCAGGGGTACGGCGCGGCCGTCTACGATGCCTTCGCCGCCGCCACCAAGGAGTTCATCTTCTTCACCGACTCCGACAAGCAGTTCGTGGTGGAGGAGATCGCGAAACTCATCCCCCACCTGGAGCACGCGGACCTGGTCGCCGGCTACCGTGCCCCCCGCCGCGACCCCTGGCACCGCGTCCTCTACGGCTGGGGGTGGACCGCCCTGGTGACGCTCCTCTTCGGCTACACCGTGCGGGACGTGGACTGCGCCTTCAAACTCTTCCGCCGGGAGATCATAGAGAAGGTGGGCCCGCAGATCGCCTCCCGCGGGGCCACCTTCAGCGCGGAGTGGCTGGTGCGGGCCAAGCGCGCCGGCTACCGCTTCGCCGAGGTGCCGGTCACGCACCTCCCCCGCAAGCACGGTGCCCAGACCGGCGCCCGCCTGAACGTCATCAGCCGGGCCTTCAAGGAACTCATCCGCTTCCGGATGCGCCTCTGGCGGGAAGGGTAGCGCAGCCGCTTGCGTGTGTTGTTCATCGCCCCGACGTCCTTCTTCGCGGACTACGGGTGCCACGTCCGCATCTTGCAGCAGGCGCGGGCTGCCCAGGCCCTGGGGCATGAGGTCCTCCTCTGCACCTACCACAGCGGGCGGGACTGGCCGGGCCTGGCCATCCGCCGCACACCTCCCATCCCCTGGCGCCGGGGGCTGGAGGTGGGCTCTTCCTGGCACAAACTGGCCTACGACGTGCTGCTTGCGCCGGTGTGCCTGCAGGCGGTCCGCCAGTTCCGGCCCCACCTGATCCACGCCTTCCTGCACGAGGGCGCGCTCCTCGGCTGGATGCTGCGGGCCTGCACCGGCCTGCCCCTCGCCTTTGACTTCCAGGGCAGCCTGACCTCCGAGATGGTGGACCACGGCTTCCTGTCCCCCCGCTCCCCCTTCTTCCGCCCCCTGCGCTGGCTGGAGGCGTTCCTGGACCGCCAGGCGGACCTGCTCCTGGCCAACTCCGGGCACGCCGCGGACCTCCTGGTGCGCGCCTTCGGCGTGGCGCGGGAGCGCATCGCCCTGGTCCCCGACGGGGCCGACGTGGCCCACTTCCGTCCCCCTGGCCCCGAGGATGCGCCCGCGCGGGCCGCCCTGCGCCACCGCCTGGGCCTGCCCGAAAGCGGGCCCCTCATCGCCTACCTGGGGCTGCTGGCCCCCTACCAGGGCACGGACCTCCTCCTCCAGGCGGTGCGGCACTTTCTGGATGGCGGCGGGCGCGCCCACGTCCTCATCATGGGCTTCCCCCACCTGGACCGCTACCGCGCCCAGGCAGAGGCCCTCGGCCTCGCCTCCGCCGTGACCTTCACCGGGGCCATCCCCTACGAAGAGGCTCCCCGCTACCTCCACCTGGCGGACCTGGCCGTCGCGCCCAAGATCTCCGCCACAGAGGGGAGCGGCAAACTCCTGGCCTACATGGCCGCTGGGCTGCCGGTGGTGGCCTTTGACACGCCTGTGCACCGCGAGGTGCTGGGGGACCTGGGCCTCTATGCGCCCGCAGGGGATGCCAGGGCCCTCGCGGCGCGGATGGCCGAGGCCCTGGAAGACCGGGAAGCGGCGCGTGCGCGGGGCATGGCCCTGCGGGCGCGGGCAGAGCGGCTCTTCGGCCCGGACGCGGTGGCCCAAAGCCTGGCCGCGGCCTACAGCCGGGCCCTGGACCGGGGGCGGTGAACGCCTCCTCCGTTCACGACCAGCCGGGGACGATCCCAGACAGGCGCACCGCCATCACCAGCACGGCAAAGGCGAACACCGGCTTGATCCAGCGCTCCCCCTTTTCCACGGCCAGGCGGCCCGCCACCCACCCGCCTGCGCCGTTCCCCACCGCCAGCACCATCCCCGCCACCCAGTCCACCTTCCCCTCCAGAGCGAAGACGGCCAGGGCGAGCAAGGTGTACACGCCCACGATGAACACCTTGTGGGCGTTGACCCACACCAGGTCCAGGCCCGTGACCCCCACCAGGACGGCCATGATCAGGAACCCCACGCCCGCCTGGATGAAGCCCCCGTACAGGCCCACCAGGAAGAGGCCCACGATGGCCACGAGGACCCGCCACGGCGTCAGGGCGGGCTGGGAACCGTAGAGGCGCCGGGTGGGGTTCCAGAAGATGAGGGCCAGGACGAGGAGCATCACCCCTGCCAGCACCCGCCGGAAGAGGAGTTCCGGCATGTCAATGGCCACCCGCGCCCCCAGGAAGGCGCCTGCCAGGGTGGGCAGGGAGAGGAGGAGGCTCAGGCGGAAGTTGGAGACCCCCTTGCTGCGGAAGCCGAGGATGGCGAAGAGGTTCTGCACCTCAATGGCCACACGGTTGGTGCCGTTGGCCACTGCGGAGGGCAGGCCGAGGAAGATGAGGAGGGGCAGGGTCAGGAGCGACCCGCCGCCGGCGAAGGTGTTCATGACCCCTGCCACGAGGCCCACGAGGAGGGTGAGCAGGACCTTCCAGACGTCAAAGACCAT
>DAOTYM010000108.1:0-8718 GCA_034434775.1 Anaerolineae bacterium
GGGGCCGGCCGCGCCAGCCGCGGCGGAGCACCACGCGGTAGAGGGGCAACCTCTCCTCGCCCACCTCCACCACCGTGAGCGCGGTCAGGTCCCGCGCCAGGTGTGGGGGCTGGTCGGGCCAGTCCACGCCGGCGGGGTCCAGCAGGAAGGCGTAGCGGCGGCCGGGCTCGGGGGCCTCCTGGCGCGGGTGGTCCCCCTGTATGCGGGCCTGGCGTGCCGGCGGGAACATCCCGGCGGCATCATCCACCTCCTCCAGCGCGTACTGGGTGCGGAAGAGGGGGTGGTCCGGCCCCAGGCGCGCCAGTTCCCGCGCCACGTGCTGGCCGTAGGGCGGGTGGACGGCGGCCACCGCTTGCCAGTCGGCGCGGAAGACCCGCTGGATGCCGTCCCGGGCCTCCTCCGCGGCCAGTTCCCGCAGCACGCGGCCGAGGAGGGTGTGGCGCGTCCAGGGCGTGCCGTAGAAGACCACGGTGGCGTTCTCCGCCGCGGCCATGGGGGCGAAGGCCTTGTCCCAGCGGTCCGGGAGGACGTCCTGGGCCTCGTCGCACTCCAGGAGGATGTCGGCGGTGGCCCCGACGACGTTGGCGTCGGGCTGGGCGGAGAAGAAGGCAGCCCGCGCCTCCCCCAGGCGGATGACGTGGCCGTGCTCCAGGTGCCAGTGGCCGCGGTTCCAGGGGTTGTCCAGGCGGGCGGCGAGGCGCTCCTGGGAGATGAGGAGTTGCGGCTGGAAGGTGGGGGCGGCCTTGACGAGGGTCCCGCCCCGCCGGGCGAAGAGGTTGAGGAGGTAGGCTTCCAGGCAGGCGGAGAGTTCGTTCTTGCCGGCCTGGCGGGCCATCAGGACGGCGAAGCGCAGGCCCTGCCGCCGGACGACGGAGCGGGCGATGGCCCGGGCCGGGGCCACCTGGTAGGAGCGCAGGGCTACGCCCAGGACGGCCTGGGCGAAGGCGGCCGGGTCCAGGAGGATGCGGGCGGCGAGGCGGGGCATCCACATGGGCGGGGACCCTTTGGGGGGCCTCCGGTCACAGGCGCACGTCCCAGTCCGTCAGGGTGTTCAGTTCGTCTAAGACGCGGCCCATGGCCTGGGCGAACCCCTCCTCGGCGTCGCCGGTGATGGCCCGGCGGTCCCGCAGCAGGCGGGCCACCTGGCCCGCGCCTTGGTAGAGGAGGCGGGCGAGGCGCACCAGGAGTTCGTCGTCCACGGGGCCTTCGCGCAGGCGTTGGAGGAGGCGTTCGTTCATCATGCGCACCATCCAGATTTCGTCGTCCAGGGAGAGGTGTTCCAGGAAGGGGGCCAGGCGGGCGAGGTCCTCGGGGGCGAAGGCGTCGGCGTAGAGGCCCAGAGGGGGAGGTGGGGGGCGGTCCCGGTGGGCCTGGCAGCGGTCCCCGCCGCGCAGGGCCCAAGCCCGGCAGCCGGGGTAGGTACAGCGGCGTTTGTGGGGGTTTCGGGGCATCGGCGGCTCCTGCGGAAGGAATAGAACATTTGTTCCCATTGTACTCGGGGTGGGGGAGGGGGTCAAGCCCTTTCGCGGCCTTGGGGCAACATCTCGTGGCCGGGGGGCAAAGGGGAGGAGGTCCCTGCCGCGGCTGGCGGCGGATTTGACGAAACGGCGGCCCTGTGGTAAGATGGGTTCGCTAGCGAGGCTAGCGCAAGTGCGGAGGCGTGGTGTAGCGGCCTAACATGCCGGCCTGTCAAGCCGGAGATCGCGGGTTCGAATCCCGTCGCTTCCGCCTCTGGGAAGACGCCCCCACACTCGTGGGGGCGTCTGGCATCTGGGCCCTGTGCAGCGGCCCCTCTGCAGGGCCGGGAGAGGGGCAGAGCGCGTAGCGGCGCCCATACCCCTAGGGTGCGCTGCACCAGATGCGTCCCCTTGTGCCGCCTGGCGGTGACGCCCCAGCCCGCTGCGCCCAGTTCCTTGCAGATTCTTTCCCTCAATGGTACAATGCCTACAGCGGAGGTGACATAGTCCGCGGGACGGCGCGGGTGCGGGTTCCGCAGCCGCAGGGGAGGGATTGCTGCCGGCCATGAAGGTTCGCCCCGCACAACTGGATGACCTGCCCACGTGCGCCCAACTGGACGGCTCTTTCCAGACGGACTGGGTCTGGCAGATGGAGGTCCACACGCAAGGGGCGGAAACCCGGGTGACCTTCCGCCCCATGCGCCTGCCGAGAACCCTGAACGTCCCGTACCCCTTAGAGGCCATGGTGCTGGAATGGGACTGGCGCCACGAGGAGGGGTTCTTCGTGGCTGAGGAGGAAGACGAAATCCTGGGCTTTCTGGACGTGCGGATCCAGCCTTGGGAGCGGCTGGGGTGGGTTTACCACTTGGTCGTGGACCGGAGCCACCGTCGGCAGGGTGTGGGCACAGCCCTCCTCCAGGCTGGGATGGACTGGGCGCGGGAGCAGGGGTTGCGAAGCCTCATGGCTCAGATGAGCACCAAGAACTACCCGGCCATCCGCTTCGTGCAGCGGTACGGCTTCACCTTCTGCGGCTACAGCGACCTGTACTTCGCCAGCCGGGACATCGCCCTGTTCTTCGCCCGGGGCCTGTGACCTCCGCCCAGTAGACCGCAGCCTTGTGTTCGGGGAATGGAAACCATCACACCGTTTACCGTACTGGCCTTCGCCAACCTCATACTCTCTTCCGCCATCGTCCTCACCGCTTTCTCTCTGCTCGCCTACCTTCTGACGCACAACTTCCGCAGCCCGGTGGCCAGGGCCTTCTGCGCCCTGCTGACCTTTGTGAGCGTGGTCTACGCCGGCGACGTGGTGGTCAACCTCCTCAACGGCGACCCCGCGGCCCTGAACTGGCTGCGCTTCCAGTGGCTGGGCATCGCCTTCGTGCCTGCGGCCTACCTCCACCTGTCCGACACCCTCCTGCGCACGGGGTACGCCTTCTCCCTCCCCCGGCGGGTGGGCGTCTTCCTGATCTACGCCCTGGGCCTTGCCTTCTGCCTCCTCGCCCTCACCACAGACCTGGTGGTCCAGGATGGCGTGGTCACCGAGGAACTGGCTTATCTAGCGGCTGGGCCCCTGTTCCCCATCTTCGCCTTCTACTACGGGGCCACCACGTTTGCCGGGGCCTTCAACCTGTACCGGGCCCGGCGGCGGTGCCTCACCCCCACCGCCCGCCGCCGCATGACCTACATGACCGTCTCCTTCATCGCCCCGGCCCTGGGGGTCTTCCCCTTCCTCCTGTTCGCCAGCATGTCGGCCTACCTGCCGCCCACCGTGGTCCTGGCCCTGGCCTCCCTGGGGAACGTGGCTGTGGTCCTGATGCTCATCCTCATGGGGTACGCTGTCGCCTACTACGGCATCCTCACCCCGGACCGGGTGGTCAAGGACCGCATGATCCACTACTTGCTGCGGGGGCCGTTCGTGGGCGTCCTGGTGCTGGCCCTCATGCTGGCCATCCCGCGGCTGGAGCCCATCCTGGGCCTCCCCCAGGACACGGCCCTCATCTTCGCCGTGGTGGCCACCATCGTCCTCCTCCAAGTCCTCATAGACCTGGCGGAGCCCTTCATTGACCGGATCATCTACCGCCAGGACCTGGACGAAATCCTCTGGATCCAGGAACTGGACCACCGGCTCCTGACCTCCACCGACCTGGGCCAGTTCCTGGAGAACCTGCTGGCCGCCCTGTGCGAGATCCTGCGGGTCCGCACGGCTTTCGTCCTCACCCGGGCTGGCGGGGAATGGCGGCTGGAGGCCAACACCGGCTCCAGGGCCGAGGCCCGCGCCTTCCTGCGGAAGGCGGACGACAGCGCCCTCGTCAGGGCCTGCACGCTATCTTCCGCGGAGGGGAACGGGGCGCGCCCCGCCCTGGACGCCCTCCGCTTCTACACCTACGAGGGGTACTGGCTCCTCCCCCTCCGGGCGCGCAACGGGGCCGAGGCCCTGGGCCTCCTGGCCCTCCAGGCCCCAGAGGAGATGCCAGCCCTCACCGAGGCGGCGCAGGAAGCCGTGCGCGCCCTCGTCAGCCAGGCCGAAGCCGCGCTCCAGGACCGGCAACTGCAGCAGAGCATCTTTGACACGCTGCGGCGCATCATCCCCGAACTGGACCGCATCCAGCGCTGGCGGAGCACCGTGCGCTACGTGGACACCCGCCCCTTGGAGGCCATCGCCGACAGCCCTCTCTACGCCCCGGAGTACCTGCAGTGGGTCAAGGACGCGCTGGCCCACTACTGGGGCGGTCCCAAACTGAGCCGCAGCCCCCTCCTCCAACTGCAGGTGGTGCGCCAGGCGCTGGAGGAGGAGGGCCATCCCGCCAGGGCCCTGCGGGCCGTCCTGAAGAGGGCTATTGAGTCCCTGCGGCCGCCCGGCCAGCGCCACCTGACGGCCTCCGAGTGGGTGCTCTACAACATCCTGGAGATGCGCTTCGTGCAGGGACAGCGGGTGCGGGACATCGCCGACCAACTGGCCATGAGCGAATCGGACTTGTACCGGAAGCAGCGGATCGCGATAGAGGAGGTGGCACGGACCCTGGCCGCCATGGAGGAACGTCTGCGGCAGTCGGCGGCGGGCAAGGAAAAAGAAGGCGAGGACGGACGGGAGAACTAACGGCACAGGGAACAGTACAGGACGAGAAAGCGGAGAACGAGAGCATGAGAGGAGACCTACCGAGGGAGATGATGGATTGGGGCGAGCCTGTGGGCGGATGGCCCCAGGACGACGAAGGGTACTGGCAGGCCCTGTTGGAGCAGGGCGAGGTGGCGGTCCCTTGGACGGCTTCGGCCAGGCCGCCGCGCCCTGCGGCCCCCGTCGCCGCGGGGAACGCCGCGGGACAGGCGGCAAGGGCCGCAGAAGCGGCCCCCAGCGGGGAATGGCAGCGGCTCCAGGAAGCCATGGCCAAGGGGGAGGTCCTGCACTTGCCGGTGATCGGCCACAACCGCGGCGGACTTCTGGTCCGCTGCGGCTCCCTGGAAGGGTTCGTGCCGGCCTCCCACCTGACGGACCTGCCCCGCCAGTTGAAGCCGGCCGAGAGGCTGGAGGAACTGGCCCGCCGCAAGGGACAGGAGTTGGACCTCTACATCATTGAGGTGGACCCAGCCCAGCAGCGGCTGGTCCTCTCTCAGCGTGGCCCCCGCCCCGCCAACCGCTCGGGGGAGGCCTTGCACCACATCCGGCCCGGGAGCGTCCTCCGGGGCCAGGTGACCAACGTCTGCGACTTCGGGGCCTTCGTGGACCTGGGGGGCGTGGAGGGCCTGGTGCACATCTCGGAGATGTCGTGGGGACGGGTGCACCACCCCAGCGACCTCCTCCAGCCCGGCCAGGAGGTGGAGGTCTACGTCCTCAGCGTGGACCCGGCCCAGGAGCGGGTGGCCCTGAGCCTGAAGCGCCTCTACGAAGACCCCTGGGCCACGGTGGAGGAGCGCTACCATCCCGGGCAGATCGTGCGGGGGGTGGTGACCAACGTGGTGGACTTCGGCGCGTTCGTGAAGTTGGAGGAGGGGCTGGAGGGCCTCATCCACGTCTCGCAACTGGCGGAGGACGGGGTCCAGGACCCCCGCAGCGTCCTCCAGGAAGGGGAGGAGGTCACGGCGCGCATCCTGCACATTGACGGTGCCCACCGCCGGCTGGGGCTGAGCCTGCGTCTGCTCTCCGAGGAGGGGGCGTTCGGGGGAGAGGCATGAGCAAGAGGAGGGAGGAGCGTCCGCCGCGGGGGCGCTCCGAAAGGCCCAGGGAGCCGGCCCCTCGGCGGTCCTTCTTGCCCGAGGTGGCAGGCCTCGGCCTGATGGTCCTGGCCCTGCTGACCCTCCTCAGCCTGGCCACGGATGCCGCGGGAACCTGGGGGGCCTGGTGGCGCAGGACCCTCCTCGTCCTCCTGGGGTGGGGGGCGTACCCGATGGCGCTGGGGCTGGGGGCGGCGGGGGCGTTCCTCCTCCTGCGCCAACTCCGGGAGGGGGCCGAGCCGCCCTGGGACCGGGTGCTGGGCGCGGAACTGGTGCTGCTGGCCGCCCTGGGGATGTCGCACCTGGCGCTCCGGGCGGAGAACCCTCTGGCCGCGGCCCAGGAGGGGCGTGGCGGTGGCCTGGTGGGCTGGGCCCTCTCCCACCTCCTGGCCCAGAACCTCGGCCCTGTCCCTGCCTGGGCCCTCCTCCTGGCCCTGGCCCTGGTCGGCCTGCACTTCCTCACCCGGCTTTCGCCCCGTGGCCTCTGGGCTGAGGTGACGGGGCGGGTTGTGCCCTGGCTGGACTGGCTGGATGCCCGGCTGGAGGCCTGGACCGAGGCCGTCCTGCACCCGGAGGAACCGGCCGGGGAGGAGCCCCTCCCTCCGGAGGTCCGGGCGGCGCCCCCTCCGGCGCCGCCTGCACCCGCCCCGCCCCCGAAGGCCGTCAAGAGGCCCAAGCCGGCCAGCACCAAGCCTCGCAAGCGCTCCCCGGACCTGCCCCCCCTGGACCTCCTCTCCCCCGACTCGCCGGAGGAGTTCGCCGCCGCCGATTACCGCCTGAAGGGCCGCATCATTGAGGAGACGCTGGCCAGTTTCGGCATCCCGGCGGAGGTGGTGGAGGTCCGGCAGGGGCCCACGGTGACCCAGTTTGCCGTCAGGCCGGGGTACGTGGAGCGGACCCTCCGGGACGGCACCGTGGTGCGCCGCAAGGTGCGGGTCAGCAAGATCGTCAGCCTGGCGAACGACCTGGCGCTGGCCCTCTCCGCCTCGCCCATCCGGGTGGAGGCCCCGGTCCCCGGCCAGCCCGTAGTGGGGATTGAAGTGCCGAACGAGAGGCCGTCCCTGGTCTCGCTGCGCGGCGTGATGGAGTCGGAGGCCTTCGCCCGCTCCAGGTCTCCCCTCACCATCGCCCTGGGGCGGGACGTCTCCGGCCAGCCCGTGGTGGCGGACCTCGCCGCCATGCCCCACCTCCTCATCGCCGGGGCCACCGGCTCGGGGAAGTCCGTCTGCATCAACGCCATCATCACCTGCCTCCTGATGGAGAACCCCCCAGAGCGGCTCAACCTGCTCCTCATAGACCCCAAGATGGTGGAACTCACCCCCTTCAACGGCGTGCCGCACCTCATCTCGCCCGTGGTGGTGGAATTGGAGCAGGCGACGAAGGCGCTCCACTGGGTCACTTTGGAGATGGAGAACCGCTTCCGCCTCTTCGCCGAGGTGGGGGTGCGGGACCTGGACGGGTACAACCGGGCCGCCCTCCGCCGGGACGAGGCTCCCCTCCCGTACCTCGTGGTGGTCGTGGACGAACTGGCCGACCTCATGTTCCTGGCCCCAGAGGAGGTGGAGCGGTACCTCATCCGCATCGCTCAGAAGGCGAGAGCGACGGGCATCCACCTGGTGGTGGCCACCCAGCGGCCCAGCGTGGACGTGGTGACCGGGCTCATCAAGGCCAACTTCCCGGCCCGCATCTCCTTCGCCATGGCCTCGGGGACGGATTCGCGGGTCATCCTGGACACGGTGGGGGCGGAAAAACTCCTGGGCCGGGGCGACATGCTCTACATGGCCCCGGAGGCCTCGTCCCTGGTGCGCATCCAGGGCTCCTTTGTCAGCGACCGGGAGATCGCCAGCCTGGTGCGCTTCTGGCGGGAGGCCCGTCCCCAGGAGGCCGTGCAGGAGGTGGAGGCCCGCTACCCCTGGCACTCCTTGGAGATGGAGACGGAGGAGGAAGACGAACTCTTTGACCAGGCGGTGGAACTCCTGCGGGGGCGCGAGCGCATCTCCACCTCTTTCCTGCAGAGGCAGTTGCGGCTGGGGTACCCGCGGGCGGCCCGCCTGATGGAGCAGTTGGAGGCCGAGGGGTACGTGGGGCCAGACGAGGGCGGGGGGCGCTCCCGGCGGGTGCTGTGGCGGGGGAACAGGTAGGCGCGTGCCGTGGCCTATTCCCCTGGCAACTCCTGGATAAACCTGGTGATTTCATAGGGGAGGGGATCCCCACCCGAAGCCGAGCCCCGGCCTGTCTTGGCCTTGGGAGGTAGGCCCCCGGACACCGTGCGGAGGAACAAGGTGCTCCGCTCCGGCCAGAGGCAGGCGCAGACCTGGCGTCGCACTTCGTAGGCGGGAGCCCCATCCTCGTAGGAGCCGTATCGGACCCGTTCCTTGGCCCCAATGCACACAAGCGTCCTGACCTCTTCGGGGCTGGTAGCCCGCATCTCCGTGGGGAGTGCCATCAGGAGCCGGCCGTTGGCCTTGCCGGTGTCGCTTTCCACCGCCAGCACCTTGCCCTCCCGGTGCAGCCGGACCCCCACAGGCGCCCCAGCCTGGAAGCATTGGGCACAGGCTTCCTTGGCCTCCGCTTCCATGCTCTGGAACGCTGCGGCGGCCTCCCTCGCCTGGTATGCGTCGTACAGAAGGCTTGCCACCCCGGAGATGAGGCACAAAGCCACCACCGCGACCACGAGGACCACGCACCCCCGCACCAGGTAGCCCACGACCCTCTCCCTTCGGCTCATGCCTTCCTCCTTAAGGTTGAAGGCCCAAGCAACGCGCTGGTGCCAGCATATCACCCCTGTGGGCAGAAGTCAATCGGCGTCGCGATCTCCCTGGTAGGGGCGGTCCGTGGTTGCCCCAGCCCGGAGGAGGGCCGTCAACGAATGGGGAAACGAGTAAACGAATGGGCCCAGTGCGGGCGCGAGCAGTGCGCTGCAGGGACTCTTGGCGAGGCAGCCAGGAACCCCTCCCCCAGCCCCCGCCCCGTGCACGGGGCGGGGGTTCGGGGGTGGGGTCGGAAGCAGGCGGGGCCAGGCCCCCGTGCCAGTGGCTCAGGCGGGCGC
>DAOTYM010000109.1:0-7429 GCA_034434775.1 Anaerolineae bacterium
AGTGTGTGCGCCTGTGGCCCCACCGCACCACGGCGGAAGGGCACTTCATCGCCATCTTGGTGCGGGAGGGCGACGCCGAAGCCCTGCAGGTTCCCCCCTGGCCGGTCTCGCCACCCCGGGGCCCGGCGCGGGCGGCCTGGGAGGCCTTCTGCTGCGAGGCGCTGGTCCGCTTCCCTTCCGGCCAGGTGCACCAGGGTGGCAGGAGCCTCTACCTCCTGCCCCAGGGCTTCCCGGACCTGCGGGGCCTGCGGATCGTGCAGGCCGGCCTGCGGCTGGGCGACCTGGCCCGAGGCGGCTTCCGCCCGGCCCACGCCCTGGCCCTCGCCCTGGACCCCGGGGACGCCCGCGAGGTCCTGGACCTGGCCCCGGACGACCCGCGCCTGGCGACCTACCTGCAGGGCGGCACCTTCCAGGCCGAAGGGGGTGAGGGCTGGCTCCTGGCCTGCGTGGCCAGGCACCCGGTGGGGTGGGCCCGCCGGAAAGGGGGCCGCGTGAGGAGCCTCCTGCCTCCAGGGTGGCGGTCGCTGGTCTCTCAACCGGTGGAGGAGAAAGGCCATGGCATCGTGGGATGAACGCGAGGTGGTGGCACGGCTCACGGAGGCCCTGGAAGCCGCCTTCGGCCCGGGGAAGCCCGCGCGGGTCTTCCGCGCCCCGGGCCGGGTGAACCTCATCGGCGAGCACACCGACTACAACGACGGCTTCGTGCTCCCCATGGCCGTGGGGCGGCACATCTGGCTTGCAGCCCGGGAGGACAGCGTCCGCCACCTGCGCCTCTTCTCGGTGGACTTCGGCCAGGAGGCCCACTTTGACCTGGGCCGCCTGGAACGGGACCCCGCAAGGCCGTGGGGCAACTACGTGGCCGGTGTGGCGTGGGCCTTCGCGCAGGAAGGGCTCCCAGTGCGGGGCCTGGAGGCCGCACTGACCGGCAACGTCCCCATCGGGTCGGGCCTTTCCTCCTCGGCAGCCCTGGAGACGGCCTCCGCCGTGGCCCTGGAAGCCCTGACCGGCCTGGACGTGCCCCCGGTGCGCCGGGCCCTCCTCTGCCAGAAGGCCGAGGCCGAGTTCGTGGGCGTCCAGTGCGGCATCATGGACCAGTTCGTCTCCAGCCTGGCGCAGGAGGGCCATGCCCTGCTTTTGGATTGCCGCTCCCTGGAGTACAAGCGGGTGCGGGTCCCCGAAGGGGCGGCCGTGGTCATTGCCGACACGGGCGTGCGGAGAGCCCTCGCCACCTCCGCCTACAACGAACGCCGCAGGCAGTGCGAAGAGGGGGTGCGGCTCCTCAGGCGGCACCTCCCCGGCATCCGGGCGCTGCGGGACGTCCCCTGGGAGGCCCTGGAGCGCTGGCGGGGCGACCTCCCCGAGGCCGTCTACCGTCGCTGCGCCCACGTCGTGCAGGAGAACGCGCGCGTGCTGGCCGCGGTGGAGGCTCTGCACGCCGGCGACCTGGAGACCATGGGCCGCCTGATGGATGCCTCTCACGCCAGCCTGCGGGACCTCTATGAAGTGAGCTGCCCCGAACTGGACCTGATGGTGGAACTGGCCCGCAGCCTCCCGGGCTGCTTCGGCTCCCGGCTGACGGGGGCCGGCTTCGGGGGGTGTACCGTGAGCCTGGTGGCTGCCGAGCGGGCCGAAGCCTTCGCCCAGGACCTGGCCGCGGCCTACGCCGCCCGCACCGGCCGGCGCACCGAGGCCTTTGTGGAGCGCCCGGCGGGGGGCGCTGGAGAGGTCCACCTGGGGAGGAACGCGCGGCGGAGGGCGCTTGCCCTTTAGAGGAGGAGTTCGGGCAGTTCCGCCACGCTCTGCACCAAGAGGTCGGCCTCGGCCAGGTCTTCTTCGCGGCCCAGGCCGGTCAGGACGGCGGCGCTCAACGCGCCCGCCTGCTTCGCTGCGTGCACATCGTCGGGGGTGTCCCCCACCACCAGGCAGCGGCTGGGCGGCAGGTTCAGTTTTTCCGCTGAGCGCAGCACCCCTTCCGGGTCCGGCTTCCGGTGGCGGACGTCGTCGTTGGCCGTGACCACGGCGAAGGTCTCCACCAGCCCGTGGTGCTCCAGCCAGCGGATGGCCTCGCGGCGGGGCCGGGTGGTCAAAAGCCCCAGGCGGTAGCGCCTGGCCAGGCTCTGCAGGGCCTCCCGCATCCCGTCCACTGGGGGGATCTCCGTGATGTCCGGCATGAGGGGCACGCGGGCGTTCACCCATTGCCGCAGGCGGTCCGCCTCGTCGTCCAGGCCCACCCGGTCCAGGGCCTTGTGGACCTGGTCCGCAGCGCGCCACAGGCCCAGGTTCAGCGCGCCGCGTGGCGAGGGCTGTTCCCCGGGTTCCGTGCCGGCCAGGGCGCGGTCCGTCTCAATGAGGGTTCCGTCCAGGTCAAAGAGGATGGCCTCCACCCGCTCCCCGGCCACGAGGCCGCGGGGGAGGGGCAACTCCGCCTCTGGGATGGGGGTCAGCCCCTCGCCGAAGGGCTCCATGTCCAGCAGTTTGCGGTAGGCGTACCGCAGCAGGATGCGCAGGGTGGCCAGGGTGGGGGCAGCCAGGAAAATGCCCAGGATGCCCGCCAGGCTCCCCCCCAGCACGAGCCCCACCAGGACCACCAGGGGGTGCAGGCGCACGCTCCGGCCCAGGATGCGGGGCACGAGGACGTTGTTCTCCACCTGCTGGATGAGCATGTAGGCCCCGATGACCACGAAGCCAAAGGCCCAACGGCTCAGGGGGAGGTAAGTGGACCCCTGGAACCAGGCCAGGAGCACGGCGGGGGCGGCAGCCACGGCCGGCCCCACGTTGGGCAGGAACTCCAGGATGCCCGCCAGGAGGCCCAGGGCCAGGGCGTTCCGCAGCCCCAGGGCCGCCGTCACCACCGTCACCACGATGCCGATGGTGAGGGAGAGGACCAACTGCCCGCGGAAGAAACTGCGCCAGATGCGGTCCACATCGTCCAAGAGGCGCAGGAGTTCATCCCGGTGCTGGGGCGGGAGGAGGTCGGCGAAGTACCCCCGCAGGTGGGGCGCGTCCAGGAGCAGGTAGAACGAGACAACCAGGACGTAGATGGTCCAGAATAGAACGCTGACCACGTTCGCCACCAGGGAGAAGACCCCAGTGGCAGCCGGGGAGAAGAGGCCCCGCAGGGCGTCGCCCACCTGGCTGTAGAGGCTCTGGACATCCACGGAGAAGCCGAAGAGGGTCAGTTCCCGCTGGCCGAGCCACCCGCTGAGGGTGACGAGGATCTGGCCCAGGTCCACGTCCAGGGCCTGGGCCTGCTCCACCAGGCTCGGGATGACCAAGATGGGGACCAGGGAGATGACCCCCAGGAGGAAGAGGTAGGCGAGGAGGATGCCGAGGGCGCGGGGGATGTGGGCATGCCGCTGGAGCCAGTCCACCAGGGGGGCGAAGACGTAGGCCAAGAGGCAGGCGATGATGGTGGGGCCCAGGACCTGGCTGAAGCGGAACACGGCCCACACCGCCCCGATCAGGATGGCGATGAAGACCACCTGCTTCAGGAAGGGCGACCAACGCCGCGAAGGCCTCGGCGCGCCCAGGTCCAACCTGCTCCCGACCCTGGACATCTCACCCCCTGCGGACAATCCGTTCAACCGTTCCAGGAGTCTGCCGCCAGCAATCCGCTCAATCCGTTCCCGGAATCCGTTGACAGCCCCTAGCGCACGAGCCCGATCCGGTCGGGCGGCCAGTAGGAAAGCCACGCCCGCCCCACAATGGCCTCGTAGGGCACTGGCCCGAAGGTGCGGGAGTCGTTGCTCGCGCTCCGGTTGTCGCCCAGGACGAAGACGTGCCTATCGGGCACCAGGACCTCGTCCATGCGCCCGCGGGTGGGCTGGCGGAGGTACGGCTCGTCCAGGGGCTCGCCGTTGATGAAGACCTTCCCATCGTGGATGGCGACCCGTTCCCCCGGCAGGCCGATGACCCGCTTGATCAGGAGTTCGCGGCTGTGGTCGGGGAGCCGGAGCACCACCACATCGCCCCGCTGCGGCTCCCGAAAGTGGTAGGTCACCTTCTCCACCACCAGGCGCTGGTTGGTCTCCAGGTTGGGCTCCATGCTGTGGCCGTACACCCGGGTGGCCTGGGCCAGCAGCAGGTTGATGAGGAGCGCGATGACCACTGCCGGGATGATGGTCTCCAGGACGTCCCGTGCCGCAGCCAGGAGGCGGGCGCCGAAGGAAGGGCCAGACGGCGCAGGGGGCCCCTCTTCTGCCCCCTGCACCGGTGCTGTCTCCCAGGGCATGGGTTCGCCGTTGGGTGTTGGGCGTTCTTCCATTACGAACCCCCTGCGGAAGGGAGGTTACCGCCGTCGGCGGTCTTTGTTGCCGCCACGTCCGCCGCCAGCGCTCCGCCCGCCGGCCGGGGCCTTGGCCGGGCGCCGGTCGTGCTCGCGGGCCTCGGCTGCCGTCCACCCCTCCAGCACGGCGCGCCGGGAGAGGCGGATCTTCCCCTCGTTGTCAATGTCAATGACCATCACCATGATCTCGTCGCCGACCTGGACCACATCCTCCACGCGGTTGGCGTGGTAGTCGGCCAGTTGGGAGATGTGCACCAGGCCGTCCTGGCCGGGGAGGATCTCCACGAAGGCGCCGAAGTCGGTGATGCGCACCACCTTGCCGGTGTAGATCTTGCCGATCTCCGCCTCTTCCGTGAGGCCCTGGATGGTCTGGATAGCCCGTTCTGCACCCTGGGGGCTGACGGACGCCACGTAGACCGTGCCGTCCTCCTCCACGTCAATGCGCACGTCAAAGTCTTCCTGCATCTTGCGGATGGTCTTGCCGCCAGGGCCGATGATGGCCCCGATCTTCTCCGGGGCGACCTTGATGACGGTGATGCGCGGCGCGTAGGGCGACAGTTCCCGCCGCGGCTCGGAGATGGTCTCGGCCATGCGGTCCAGGATGTAGAGGCGCGCCTTGCGGGCCCGCTCCAGCGCCTCGGCCAAGATGTCGTAGCCGATGCCCTGGACCTTCATGTCCATCTGCAGGGCGGTGATGCCATCCCGGGTGCCGGCTACCTTGAAGTCCATGTCGCCCAGGTGGTCCTCCATCCCCACGATGTCGGTGAGGATCTGGTAGCGCTGGCCATCGGTCACGAGGCCCATGGCCACCCCCGCCACCATGGCCTTGATGGGGACGCCAGCGTCCATGAGGGCCAGGGTGCTGCCGCACACGCTGGCCTGGGAGGTGGAGCCGTTGGAAGCCAGCACCTCGGAGACCAGGCGCAGGGTGTAGGGGAACTCCTCCTGGGGTGGGATCACCGGCAGGAGAGCCCGCTCGGCCAGGGCACCGTGGCCGATCTCGCGGCGTCGCGGGCCACGCAGGGGCCACACCTCGCCCGTGGAATAGGGCGGGAAGTTGTAGTGGTGGATGTAGCGCTTGGTCTCGGCGATGCCCAGGTCGTCCAGGATCTGCTCCTCGCGGGGCGTGCCCAAAGTGGCCACCGTGAGGACCTGGGTCTCGCCTCGGGTGAAGAGGCCCGAGCCGTGGGTCCTCGGCAGGAGCCCCACCTCGCAGTGGATGGGGCGGATGTCGTCCGGGCCGCGGCCATCGGGGCGGATGCCCAGGCTGAGGATGCGCTCCCGCACCTCCGCCTTGAGCCGCTCCTCAAAGACCTGCTTGACCTGGGCCGGGTCCACCTCCGCGGCCAGTTCCTCCGTCAGGGTGGCCAGGAGGTCGTCCAGGGCCTGCTGGCGTTCCTCTTTGGCATGGGCCTGCTCCAGGATGTGGGTCAGGCGGTCGCCCAGTTGGTTCACCACCCGCTGCCTGGTCTCCTCGGGGATTTCGTGCGGGGTGAAGTCACGCTTGGGCTTGCCCACCTTCTCCCGCATCTCCTCTAGGAGGGCGATCACGCTCTGCATGGCCTCGTGCCCGCGCCGCATCCCCTCCAGAACCACGTCCTCGGGGACGATGTTGGCCCCCGCCTCCACCATGAGGATGGCGTCCCGGGTGCCGGCCAGGCGCAGGTCCAGCAGGCTGCGTTCCAGTTGGCTCGCCGTGGGGTTGAAGACGAACTCCCCATCCACGAGCCCCACCCGCACTGCCCCGATGGGCCCCAGGAAGGGGATGTCGGAGATGGTGAGCGCGGCCGAGGCCCCGATGATGCCGAGGATGTCCAGCAAGTTCTCCCCGTCGGCGGAGAGCGCGGTCACCACCACCTGGACCTCGTTGCGGAACCCCTTGGGGAAGAGGGGGCGGATCGGCCTGTCAATGAGGCGTGCCGTCAGGATGGCCTCTTCAGTGGGCCGGCCTTCCCGGCGGAAGAAACTGCCGGGGATCTTCCCGGCCGCGTACAGCCGCTCTTCGTAATCCACGGTGAGGGGGAAGAAGTCTTCCCCTGCCTCTTCGCGCGGCTCTTTGGCAGCCGTGGCGGTGGCGAGGATCATGGAGCCGCCCGAGCGGACAGTGACGGCTCCCCCAGCCAGACGGGCGAGTTTGCCCGTCTCAATGACGATCTCGTGATCGCCAATGCGTGTTTCAAAGGTGTAACTTTCCATATTCCCTTTCCTCCAGCCTGTGGCTTGGACGTTTGGGGGCGTTTCCCAGGGGAACCCCCTGGTCAAACGCCCTTGTGCCGGCTCCAGGGGAGCCGGCCCGACGTTCGCTGCCCACCGGGCCAGAGGTCAGGGACTGGGAACCGTCTCCCAGCGCCCGCTGAGGTCCGCTTCCCAATTCCTGCACCTCGGCCCGGTCGGCATCCCTAGACCTTGCCGTGGGGCCTGCTCCGAGGCCTTGCGGCCAGGGGCTGCCCCATCCTCTCGGGTCCCGCCCGATGCCTGGCTCACAAAACAACGCGGATGGAGCACATCGTCCCGGGGCGTTCCCCACGACGGTTCCTCCACCCGCTCGGTGCCTTCGGCATCAAGGCAGGGGACCAACCGGTGACCATCCCTCCAGAGGTGGTCTTCCGCCTCGCCCTACTTGCGCAGGCCCAGCCGCTCAATCAGCTGCCGATACCGCTCCGGGTCCGTGCGGCTCAGGTACGCCAGGTGCCGACGCCGCTGCCCCACCAACTTGAGGAGACCCCGGCGCGAGTGTTCGTCGTGCTTGTGGACCTTCAGGTGCTCGCTCAGTTCGTTGATGCGCTGCGTCAAGATCGCCACCTGGACCTCCGGCGAGCCGGTGTCCTCGGGGTGGAGTTGGTACTCCCGGATGATCGCGCCCTTCGTGCTCTTGTCCAACATCCTCCGACCTCCGTAAGTTCCCCCAGACCCTCTGGGGGCTCCTGTTCACCTGGGCATTGTAGCACAGGACGCCGAGAAAAGCAAATATTTTGTTGAATGGGGATAGGCCCGCTGGCGTTTGACATCTGGCCGCGAGCCTGGTATCATTGTTTTTGGGAGTGGCTGAGTCCCGGTGGGCTCCGCGGTCTTCAAAACCGTCTGAGGGGCTCTGCACAAGGGTCCCTGGTGGGTTCGACTCCCATCCACTCCCGCCTGAAGGCC
>DAOTYM010000110.1:0-3508 GCA_034434775.1 Anaerolineae bacterium
CATTGACCTGAACCAGTACGGCTTCTGCAACACCGACAAGTTCGCCCCCCTGGAGACAAGCCGGCCAGGCATCTACGTCGCCGGCGCCTTCTCCAGCCCCAAGGAGATCGCCGAGACGGTCATTGACGCCAGCGGTGCCGTGGCCGAGTCCCTCAAACTCCTCTCGGGGACCCGCGGCTCCCTCTCGCGGGAGCGCCTCATCCCGCCGGAGCGGGACATCTCCGGCGAGCCCGTGCGCCTGGGCGTCTTCGTCTGCCGCTGCGGGACCGTCGTGGCCGACGTGGTGGATACGGCCGCGGTGGCCCAGTTCGCCGCCCGCCTGCCCGACGTAGTCCACAGCCAGGAAGTGGAGTTTGCCTGCCTCCCGGAGGGGATTGAAGAGATCAAAGGGGCCATCCGCGCCCACGGCCTGAACCGGGTTGTGGTGGCGGCCTGCACCCCCCGCACCCACCAGGCCCTCTTCCGCCGCGTCCTCCAGGAAGAGGGGCTCAACCCCTACCTCCTGGAGTTCGTCAGCATCCGGGAGCACGGCGCCTGGGTCCATGCCGACGACCCGGCCGGCGCTACCCGCCAGGCCAAGGAGATGGTCCGCGTCGGGGCAGCGCGGGCTCGGCTCCTCCAGCCGGTCCACAAAGAGCGACGCCCGGTCAAGCACCAGACGGTGGTCCTGGGCGGGGGGATCGCCGGCATGACCGCCGCGCTCACCCTCGCCGACTGGGGGTACGACGTCTACCTGGTGGAACGGGAAGCGCAACTGGGCGGGAACGTGCGCCACATCTACTTCACCGCGGAAGGCCCCGATCCGCAGCGCTTCCTCAAAACCCTCATCCGGGACGTGGAATGCCACGAGAACATCGCCGTCCTCAAGAACTCGGAGTTGGTGGGCTTTGAGGGCCGCGTGGGCGACTTCCGCTCCACCGTGCGCACCCGCCACCCCGACGGGACCACGACCACCCGGGTCATTGAACATGGCGTGCTCATCGTGGCCACTGGCGCCCAGGAGTACCGCGGCCCGGTCTACCTCTTCGGGCAGGACCCCCGGGTCATCACCCAGATGGACTTGGAGCGGCGCATCGCCACGGCACTGGAAGAGATCGCCGCCCTGAACGAAGTGGTGATGATCCAGTGTGTGCAGCCCCCGAACGCGGCAATGGAGTACTGCAGCCGCACCTGCTGCACCAACACCATGAAGAACGCCCTCCGCATCAAGGAGATCAACCCCGATTGTAAGATCACCGTCCTCTACAAGGACCTCATCACGTACGGCTTCCGGGAAGAGTTCTACACCGAGGCGCGGCGGCGCGGCGTCCTCTTCGTGCGCTACGAGGAGGGCCAGCGCCCCACCGTCCAGGTGGTGGACGGCCGGCTCCAGGTCCGGTCTCGGGACCCCATCCTGGGCACCACCCTGGTGTGGGAACCGGACCTCCTGGCCCTGAGCATGGCCTCCGTGCCCGACGAGAGCAACGCCCGCCTGGCGCGGCTCCTCGGCGTGCCCCTCTCCCGGGAAGGCTTCTTCATGGAAGACCACCTGAAACTGCGCCCGGTGGACTTCAGCATTGACGGCATCTTCCTGTGCGGCTCGGCCCACTACCCCAAGTTCATTGAAGAGGCCATCAGCCACGCCAAAGCCGCTGCCGGCCGCGCCATGACCATCCTCACCAAGGATGAGCGGGAAGTGGGCGGCGTGGTGGCCGTGGTGGACCAGACGAAATGCGTGGGGTGCTTGACCTGCGTGCGCACCTGCCCCTTCCACATCCCGCGCATCCAGCCGAACGCGGTGGGCGTGGGGGGCATCCTCGGCGCGGCCTACATTGAGCCGGCCAACTGTACCGGGTGCGGCACCTGCACCTCGGAGTGCCCGGCCGACGCCATCCAACTGACCACGTTCCACGACCGGCAGGTCGTCATTGAAGACGCGGCCGTCCTGGGGCAGTGGTGCCCAGGGTAGGCCCAGGCTGAGGGAGGGACGAGAACCCCATGCCCGCCGAAGACAACGGCTTCCAGCCCGAGATCACAGCCTTCACCTGTTTCTACTGCGCCTACATGGCTGGCGACACGGCCGGCCTCCTGCGGGTTCCCTACCCGCCGACGGTCAAGATCATCAAGTTCCCCTGCACGGGGAAGGTGGACGTGGAATACATCCTGAAGGCCTTTGAGCAGGGGGCCGACGGCGTCCTCGTCGTCGCCTGCCCCATCGGGAACTGCCACCACGGCAGCGGCAACCTCCGCGCCACCAAGCGCCTGGAGTACGCCCGCAAACTGCTGGAGGCAGTAGGCCTGGAGAAAGAGCGCGTGGCCATCGCCTACATGTCCGGCAGCCAGGCCCACGCCTTCGCCCAGGCCGTGCAGGAGATCACCGACAAGGTCCGCCAGTTGGGTCCCAGCCCCCTCAAGAAGTCCTGCTGAGGCCGAGAGGGGAGCGCAAAGCCCCACGGCGAAGGAGCGGAAGGAGCGTATGGAAAGCCAGGTCCTGCCTGACCAGCTAGCCACCGGCCAGAAGGCCCCGGTCGGCGCGGCTCTGGTCGTCGGGGGCGGCATCGCGGGCATCCAGGCCGCGCTGGACCTGGCCGAATCGGGCATCCGCGTCTACTTGGTGGAACGGGGCGCCACCCTGGGCGGCAAGATGGCCCAGTTGGACAAGACCTTCCCCACCAACGACTGCGCCATCTGCATCCTCTCGCCCAAACTGGTGGAGGCCGCCCGCCACCCCAACATTGAGGTCCTGACCAAGACGGAACTCCTCGCCGTGGAGGGCCAGGCTGGGGACTTCACGGTGCGCGTCCGGCAGCACCCGCGCTACGTCTCCACCGAACTCTGCACCGCCTGCGACGACTGCACCAAGGTCTGCCCCATTGAGGTCCCCAACGAGTTTGACGAGGGCCTCTCCAAGCGCAAGGCCATCTATCGGCCCTACGCGCAGGCCATCCCCAGCACGTTCCTGGTGAGCAAACGGGGAACCTCCCCCTGCAAGGAGGCCTGTCCCGCCGACACCAGCGCCCAGGGGTACATCGCCCTCATCCGCGAGCGGCGCTACGAGGAGGCCCTGGAGGTCATCCGCCAGTACAACCCCTTCCCGGCCACCGTGGGCCGCGTCTGCAACCACCCCTGCGAGAGCCAGTGCACCCGCGGCCGGGTGGACGAACCGGTCTCCATCTGCGCCCTGAAGCGGTTCGTGGCCGATACCGTCTACGCCCGCTGGGACCGGGAAGGCCGCCCCGAGGCCAAGGTCCCGGGCGAACTCAGCCCCTTCCCCCTGGCCCCCCAGGACCTGCCCCCACCTGAGCGGAGGCGGGTCGCGGTGGTGGGCGCGGGGCCGGCTGGCCTCAGCGCAGCCTACTTCCTGGCCCGCATGGGGTACGAGGTGACGGTCTTTGAGGCCCTGCCGGTGCCCGGCGGCATGATGCGGGTGGGCATCCCCCCCTACCGCCTGCCCCGGGAGGTCCTGGACCGCGAGATCGCGGAAATCCTCCGTGCAGGCGTGCGCCTCGAGTGCAACCACCCCGCGCGC
>DAOTYM010000111.1:0-3875 GCA_034434775.1 Anaerolineae bacterium
CTCCTGCAGTAGCGGAGCGCCACATCGTCCAGGAAGAAGCGGGAGACGTACGAGGTGTTGGTGTCCGCCCGGAAGCGGACCTGCACCGTCCGCCCCGCGTAGGGCGTGAGGTCCCAGGTGGAGAGGGTCCACCGCCCCTGGGGGTACTCCTCGGTCAGCACTCCCAGTTCCGCCAGGCGCGCGCCGCCCGCGTCCAGGACCTCCACGTGGAGGCGGTCGTTGGGGTGGCTCGCGGGGTTCACCATCCAGTTCCACTCGTTGCTCTCCAGGTACCACCAGGCGGAGAGGGTCACGGGGGCCGCATCGGGGGGCAGGTCCACCGTCTGGGAGATGCTGTCCCGGCTGTAGACCTGGCTCCCCAGGAGCGCGCTCCAGGCGCCGGAGCGGGGGTTGTCCTGGGTGATGAGGGGCTGGCCCTGGGGCGAGTGGAGAGTCCAGGCCGTGCCCAAAAGGCCCCGTTCAAAGCCGCCGTCCGGCAGGTGGTCCGGGCAGGCCGGGGTGGAAGTGGGCGTGGGGGTGGGCGTGGGGGTCGGGGTGGGCACCCCCTCCGGCAGGAGGCCGGCGCGGTGGGCCACCGTGCCCAGGGCGGCGCGGGCGAAGGTGGTGAAGTACGCCAGGCAGTTGGCGCAGGTGGGCGGCTGGAGGTTGGCCACCAGGTCCTGGTCCGAGTGGTAGTAGGGGTTGAAGTCCTGCGCGTCCCGCGGCTCGTAGTTCTCAATGGCCAGGATGGCCGGGATCCCGACGTGCCAGAAGGGGGAGTGGTCGCTGGCGTCGGTGGCGGCCGCGCCGTAGAGCCTCTCTGGCACCAGGTCCAGCCCGTAGGCGGCGATGACGCTGGCAAAGGCCTCCGCCACCCCCTGGGAGGCCAGGTCCCGGGCATGGAGGTCCATATCTGGCCCGCCCCGGCCGTCCCAGGCCACCATGTCCAGGTTGAGGACGTCCACGATCTCCTCGCCCTCCCAGGCCACCTGGTGGGCATAGGCCGAGGAGCCCCACAGGCCCCGCTCCTCGGCGGTGAAGTGGACGAAGCGGATCGTATCGCGGAAGGCGTACTGCCGGAGGATGCTGGCTGCCACGAGCACCGTCACCGTGCCGCTGCCGTTGTCGTCCGCGCCAGGGGCGCGCAGGCGGGGGTCGCCGCGGTTGTTGGTGGAATCGTAGTGCGCGCAGAGGATGTGCACCCGCTCCGGGTGCTCCCAGCCCGGGAGTTCGGCGACGATGTTGTCCCAGCCGTAGGTGGAGAAGTGCCACTTCTGCGCGGGGATGCCCCATTCGGCGTACCGTTCCAGGAGGTACTGGGCCGCCTTCTGCAGCCCTTCGGTGGCAGAGGTGCTCATCTGGGCGTAGCGGGTCAGGATGGTGTAGGGCTCCCCCCCGATGGTCGCCTCCCGCTCACCGCTCAGGGCCGTCAGGTGGTAGAGGAGGTCCTCTATCTGCACCTGGTCCATCATGGCCTGGATGCGGGGGTCGGGGGTGAGGCCGCTTGCCTCACCCTGGCTCTGGCCCTGGCTGGCCGAGACGCCTGGCCCTCGCAGGTAGAGGGCCTGGCCAGGGGCGGCCGGCTTCTGGGCCGCGGCCCCCGTCCCCAAGGCAGCCATCCCCAGGAGGATCAGGGCAGCTATCCCGATGGCGTGCATCCGGTGTCGGCTCAAAGGTGCTCTCCCTCCGCGTGTTGAAGGAACCGAGGCGGCCGCCTCAGGAGCCGGGCGATCCCCTGCAGGAGCGCGTCCTGCAGCCGGTCCTGGTACCGCCAGGAGACGAAGGCCAGCAGGCAGATGCCCGCCGCGCCCAGGGCCCAGCCCACTGGCCCCAGGGCGTGGCCGTGCGCGCCGATCAGGTTCGCGGTGACCAGCCCTGGCAGCCGCCCGACCACGCCGATGGCGAAGAGGAGCGACAGGGGCAGGGGGCTGAGGCCAGCCAGGAGCGACGCCGTGTCGTCCGGCAGGAAGGGCAGGAGGTAGACGAGGAAGAAGAAGGCCGCGCCCCGGCGCGAGGCCAGGGCGTCCCACCGCGCCAACTGGCGGCGGGGGACCAGCCGCTCCACCAGGGGTCGGCCGAAGCGCCTGGCCAGGGTCAGGTTGACGGCCATGCCGGTGTAGACGCCCACGGCGCAGTAGAGGCTGCCCCGCAGCGCGCCGAAGAGGTAGCCGCTGGCGAACTCAATGGCCGAGCCTGGGATGGGCGCGATGAGGCCCTGGGCCAGTTCCAGGCCCACGATCACCAGGGGCCCCCAGGGCCCAGCCTCCCGCACGGCCAGGGCGATGGCCTCGCGGCTGGCGAAGAAGGCCCGGATGGGTTCCTGGAGGACGAGGGCCGCCCCGCCGGCCACCGCGGCCAGGAAGAGCGCGCCGGCCCAGAGGGGCCAGTCCTTCCAGAGGGGCCTTGCCCTCTCGGCCACGTGCGGCCGATCCCCTCTGCCCTGCGGGGCCTCGCCCTCCCCGTGCTTGCTCATGGCTCTTCGCGGGTCCAAAGTTCCATCGCCTTCAGGATAATGAAGAGGAGGCCGAAGATGCCCATGAAGACCAAAAGGCAACTGACCCCTGTGACGGCAGCGCCCGGCCCGTAGAGGAGCCCGATGAGCCCGCCACCCACCACCAAGAGGATGGCGAAGCCGCCCAGGATCAGGTTCCGCTGGGTCTCGGCCCAGTGCCGGCGGGGGTCAAACCCCCGCTTTGGGGGGCGGGGTTCCTCACTCATGGGCGACATCCCCTTCCGGGGCCAGGGCCTGCGCCATCTTCTGCGCCAGTTCCCGGGCCATCTCCTCCAACGCCTGGATGCCGGCCGCGTCCAGGCCCTCTACGTGCACCCCGGCGGCGACGACCACCGCCTTTCCCAGGGTGGCGGCCAGGTGCTCGGCCACGGGGCGGGCCAGGGCCTCGTCCTTGTGGCCCAGGCGGTTCCACACGGAACTGGTGGCGCTCCGGCGGCCTGGGTCGGCCAGGCTGGGACGGGGCTCAGCGCAGACCACCGTCCCCACATGGGGCCGGTCTCCGCCCCCCAGGCAGACCACCAGGTCCTCCCCCAGGAAGGAGGCCCGCGCCCAGAGGCGGAGGGGCGGCCGTTCGGCCACAAACTCCCTCATGTCCGGCCCTCTCCCCCGCCGGCAGGTCCCTGCCAGCGGCTTCCGAGCGCGTGGGGGAGGCCCAGGAGGTCCAACACCCGCCCCACCGTGGCGTCCACCAGGTCCTCCACCGTCCGGGGCCGGGTGTAGAAGGCGGGCACCGGGGGCAGAACGATGCCCCCCATGAGGGTGACGGCTTCCATGTTGCGGATGTGGGCCAGGGTGAGGGGGGCCTCCCGGAAGAGGAGGACCAGGGGCCGCCGCTCCTTGAGGGCTACGTCCGCGGCCCGGGTGAGGAGGTTGTCCGCGGCGCTGTGGGCCACGGCGGCCAGCGTCCGGGCGGAGCAGGGCGCGATGACCATGCCGTGGGTGGGGAAGGAGCCGCTGGCGATGGGTGCGGCCAGGTCCTCGGGAGCGTAAGCGTGGTCGGCGAGGGCTTCCACCTGGGCGCGGGTGAGGCCCGTCTCCAGGGCCAGGGTGGTCTCCCCGGGACGCGAGAGGACCAGGTGCGTCTCCACGTCGGGGAGGTCCCGCAGGACCTGGAGGAGGCGCACTCCGTAGACCGCCCCGGAGGCTCCGGAAATCCCCACCACCAGCGCGCGCAAGAGTCCCTCCTCGCCCCCTTTCGGGGCCGGCCTCAGTATACGCCGGGAAAGGGCCCTTGTCAATTTGTCTCCAACCCCACCCCAGGGCTGACTCGTTTTTACAAAGGGAAGACCTTAACGGCTCTTCCGGACGCTAGATGGCACGCCAGGAGGCGTGCCCTACGGTCTGTCACACCGGAAGGCTGTCAGAGTTCTGTAAGAATGAGTCA
>DAOTYM010000112.1:0-1506 GCA_034434775.1 Anaerolineae bacterium
GGTGGCCATGGGGCTCTCCTTTCCTGCTCACACCTTGGCGGGTGGCTTGCAGTGTATCACGAACGGGAGGGAGATGCAAGCAGGGAAGCCACCGGTCCCAGGGCTGACCCGTGCTGGACCACAATAAAAAATTCCGTTTTCGGCCGTGCAGGTCACGGTTGCAGTCTCATAGTAGGGGCGCACGGCCGTGCGCCCCTACCCAGGATTACATATCGCCAAGAACCACCGTGGCGTAGTACTCGTTTTTACAAAGGGAAGACCTTAATCGCTCCTCCGGACGCTAGATGGCACGCCAGGAGGCGTGCCCTACGGTCTGCCACACCGGAAGGGTATCAGAGTTCTGTAAGAATGAGTCAGCCCTGCCACCGGTCCCGATCCAGGCTCAAGGGACGAGGCATGCCTCGCCCCTACCCAGAGCCTGCGCCGACGCGACCGTCCCCGAAGGCCATCCGTCTTTTTGCCCTTCTGGCGGAAGGGGTGTATAATATTATGTGGAAGTTAAGGAGAAGCATCCCTGCGCGGTCCAACAGGCGCAGGCCCTTCGCTCAAGAACCCGTGGCAGCGCTGTGCTGGTTCCCAGAGGGATGCTTCTTTTTGCCGTGGAGGTGCCCTATGCCGATCTACCAGTACGAGTGCGAGGAGTGCGGCCTGGTCTTTGAGCGGAAGCAGCATTTCAACGATGCGCCCCTCAAGCGGTGTCCGGAGTGCCAGGGGCCCGTGCACCGCGTCTTCCAGCCGGTGGGGATCATCTTCAAGGGCTCCGGCTTCTACGTGACGGACCACCGGGCATCCTCGCCGACGGCCACCCCCGGCGAACCGAAGAGCGGGAGCGGGGCGCACAAGAAGGACACGGCCGAGAAGAAGGCCGGGGGTGGCGAGGAGTAAGCCCGCCAGACCTTGGGACAGGGTTTCTCACACACAAAGGCCCCAGACCAGCACCGACTGGTCTGGGGCCTTTTGTATGGGGTCAGCGGAGGCGAGATCGGCCCTCTAGATCTGGAAGCGGCCAGACGCCCGCACGATCTTCTGGCGGTAGTTGACCACGTAGGCCAGGAGGCGCTCCAGCAACTTCCGCCATTCCTCGCTCTGGAGGATCTGGCGCATGGTCTCCAGGTCTTCCGTCACCGCGCCGGTGAGCATCTGCGGGCCGTTCCCCTGGATGGTGTACCACGCTTCCGTGGGCTGAAGGCCCAACTTCATCTGGCCAGGCAGGAACTCCTTGACCACGAACTCAAAGTAGGCCGCCTCCTGGCCAGGTTTGATATCCCAACTCATGAGCAACTTGATCATGCCAAGCCTCCCCGGGCTCCTGCCCGTTGGCCCATTCCCCACGCCCTAGGATACCTCATTTGGGCCGATTTGGCAAGCGCCGGGCGCAAGAGAAGTCCGACCTCACCCCTTCCCCCCGCCCACGGCCCCTTCAGGCCGGGGTAGGTGCCACGGCGGCCACCTCCAGGACCACCTTGCCCACGGTCAAGGCGTCCAGGTGCTGGGTGAAGACGAGGG
>DAOTYM010000113.1:0-1782 GCA_034434775.1 Anaerolineae bacterium
GAGGGGCTGGGGGCGCGGGGGCTGGGCTTTGCCGTGGGCGTGGCCTTCAACCTTCTGCCCACGGTGCAGGAGATGGCCCGCACCACTTACCACGCCATGCGCCTGCGGGGGGCCTTCCGCCGGCCAGGCCTCCGCGCGGCGCGGCTGTTCCTCGTCACGCTGGTGGCCGGGGCCCTGCGCCACGCCGACGAGGTCGTGGCCGCCGCGGAAGCCCGGGCGTTTGACCCCGCGGGGCCCGCGCCGGCCAGGGTGCCTCGGCCAGTGCGGGCCGACGCGGGGCTGGCCCTCCTCGTGCTGATGGTGACGGCTGCCGCGCTCCTCTGGTGAAGGGGCCGCGGTGGCACGAGGCTTGCAACAGGGAGGAGTGGGATGTTGGTTGTGGCGTTCCAAGGTGAGCATGGGGCGTATTCCGAAGAGGCCATCCACCAGCACTTCGGGGAGCAGGTGGAGACGCTGCCCTGCCGCTCCCTGGAGGAGGTCTTCAGCGCGGTGGAGGCCCGCCGAGCCGACGCCGCGGCGGTGCCGGTGGAGAACT
This sequence comes from Anaerolineae bacterium, assembly GCA_034434775.1. GTDB lineage: Bacteria > Chloroflexota > Anaerolineae > DTPP01 > DTPP01 > DAOTYM01. Next base: position 536 of record DAOTYM010000113.1, read on the forward strand.
CCGCCGCCGGCTCCATCAACAAGGCCTACGACCTGCTCCTGGAGCACGACCTGAAGGTGCAGGGGGAGATCGTGCTGCGGGTGCGCCACGCGCTGCTGGCGGTGCCGGGCACGAGCCTGGAGGAGGTGCGGGAGGTGCGCTCCCATCCCCAGGCCCTGGCCCAGTGCGAGCGCTGGCTGAACCAGCGGGGGCTGCGGGCGGTGCCGGCCTACGACACGGCAGGGGCGGCCCGCGAACTGGCCCAGAACCCTGAGCCCGGGGTGGCCGTCATCGCCAGCGCCCTGGCCGGGAAGATCTACCACCTGGACGTGCTGGCCACGGGGATTGAGGACCTGGAGTGGAACTACACCCGCTTTTTCGTGGTGGGGCACACGCCAGCCCCCCGGCGGGACCCGAGCAAGACTTCGCTGGTGTTCGCCACGCCCCACACGCCGGGCGCGCTCCACGCCTGCCTGGGGGAGTTCGCCCAGCGGGGCATCAACCTGACCAAACTGGAGTCCCGGCCGCGGCGCAACCGGCCTTGGCACTACGTCTTCTACCTGGACTTTGAGGGGCACTGGGAGGACCCTCCCTGCCGGGAGGCCCTGGTGGGGCTTCTGACCCGCGCTGCTTTTGTCAAACTGCTGGGTTCCTACCCGGCAGCCAGTTCCCCCGACGTGCCGAACGGCGGGCAGGAGACGCTCTTTCAGGTGTAGGGCAGCCGCAATCACATCACAGAGGACACAGGGAAATCACAGAGGACACAGAGAAGAGAGAAAGGGGAAAAGTTTTAAGCCCCCCGTGTCCTGGGTGGCGAATTCATGTCGCTCCATCCATCCACGGGGGGAACGAAAAAACAGCCTCTGTGCTCTCTCCGGGTCCTCTTTGGTGAAGCATCCGTCAACCCAAGGGGAGGAAACCCATGGACGAAGGACGCACGGGCTCTGCCGGACTCCCCCCTCTGGAGCGCGGGGATATCCCCCTGGCCGGGACGGAATCCATGCCCGTGGTGGACGGGTGGGATTTCCCGGCCGGGTGGCCCGACGGCCGGGGGTACTACGTCGCCGCGGGCGTGGCCGAACAGGCCTACTACGAACGGTTCGGCGCCTGGCACACCGGCGAAGACTGGAACGACCTGCGCATGGGCGATTCGGACTGGGGCGCGCCCGTGCACGCCGCCGCGCACGGCGTTGTGGTGGAGGCCAAACGGTACCCTTCCTGGGGGAACGTGGTCCTCCTCTCGCACCGCACGCCGGAGGGAGCCCTCC
>DAOTYM010000114.1:0-6258 GCA_034434775.1 Anaerolineae bacterium
GATCAGGTTCAAGGCCCCATCCCGCAAGGCGGCCAGGGCAGGCCCTATCTTCCGCCCAGACCACCGGTCCTCCCCGTAACTCACATCGCGCACCCAGAACACCCGGTTCTCTATCCCCCAGTGCCCCTGCAGCAGAACTTTGAAAAGCCCTGTTCTCCTGCGGGTGCGACTTGCGAGCGGAGCGCACCGTGGTATAATAAACGTGACGTTGCGCGTCTGAGGGACCCTGCCCGGGGCAGGGCTCTTGTCCCCAACCGTGGGAAAGGAGGTGATGCGCCAAGGGAGCGTCCCGCCCACGAGGCCCTACAGCAGCCTTCTACCCTGCGCCCTCGGCGGACGGGCCCGGAACCCGCACAGATCCTGGCACTGCTTGGGTCTGCCCGTGCTGGACGGTGGGAGCGGTTTTGGCCCTGGTGCCCGTGGCCATCGCCAGAGAGCTGGCCAGCGGTGGCCGCGACCGAACAGTTCTGTCCCCCGGGCCAGCGAAGAGGGGCGTTTCGCCCCATCACTCCAGGCCAGCTCTCTCGTGAGGAGCGTTTCTGCATGGCGAGCGTAACCTACGAGCACGTGACCAAGCGCTTCGGCGACGTCATCGCCGTCAACGACCTGAACATCCACATTGAGGACAAGGAGTTCCTGGTCTTCGTCGGCCCTTCCGGCTGCGGCAAGACCACCTCCCTGCGCCTCCTGGCAGGGCTGGAGGAGGTCACCGAGGGGAACATCTACATCGGCGACCGCCTGGTGAACGACGTGCCGCCCAAGGACCGGGACATCGCCATGGTGTTCCAGTCCTACGCCCTCTACCCCCACATGACGGTCTACGACAACATGGCCTTCGGGCTGCGTCTGCGCAAGACCCCCAAGGACGAGATTGACCGCCGTGTGCGCCAGGCAGCCAAGGACCTGGGCATCCTGGAACTCCTGGACCGCAAGCCCAAGCAGCTCTCGGGCGGCCAGCGCCAGCGGGTGGCTGTGGGACGCGCCATCGTGCGGGACCCGGCCGTCTTCCTCATGGACGAGCCCCTCTCCAACCTGGACGCCAAACTGCGCGTGGAGGCCCGCGCCATGCTCGCCCGGCTCCACCTGCGCCTGGGCACCACCTTCATCTACGTGACCCACGACCAGATGGAAGCCATGACCATGGGCACCCGCATCGCGGTCCTCAAGGACGGCGTCCTCCAGCAACTGGACACGCCCCAGAACCTCTACGAGAAGCCGGACAACGTCTTCGTGGCCGGCTTCATCGGCAGCCCGTCCATGAACTTCTTCCCCGCCACCGTGGTGGAGGAGGACGGCCACATCCTCATTGATGGCGGGTCCTTCCGCCTGGCTGTGCCCGACCACAGGAAGGCCCCGCTCCTCCCCTGGAAAGGGAAGGAGATCATCTTCGGCATCCGGCCGGAAGACATCCATGCCAAACCCTACGTGCCGCCAGGCATCCCCGAGGCCGTCATGAAGTGCACGGTGGACGTCACGGAGTTGATGGGGAACGAGATCTTCCTCTACCTCCTGACCGGCCCCAAGGTCTTCATCGCCCGCGTGGACCCGCGGACCAAGGCCCGGCCTGGCGACGAAATTGAAGTCGTGGTCAACATGGATAACTTCCACGCCTTTGACCCGAAGACGGAACTGGCCATCCGCTAGGGCTGCACAGCGGAACCTCGCAAGGCAGAGGGGCGAGCCGCAGGGTTCGCCCCTCTTATTGCGAGAGGCCCCACACGCTGCCCCGTCCCGGGGCGGCGGCACACCGGAGGCTGACGATGACATCGGATGCGACCTTTGCCCTCATGCGGGAACTGCACCAGACCGGCCCAGGCAAGATCCTCCTCCTGGTGATGGACGGCCTGGGGGGGCTCCCCCTGGAGCCAGGGGGCCTCACCGAACTGGAGACAGCCCACACCCCCAACCTGGACCGCCTGGCCGCCGAGGGGATCTGCGGGCTGGCGGAGCCTGTCGGCCCGGGGATCACCCCGGGCAGCGGTCCGGGCCACCTGGCCCTCTTCGGCTACGACCCGCTGCGCTACACCATCGGGCGAGGCATCCTGGAGGCCTGCGGCATCGGCTTCCCCTTGGAGCCCGGCGACATTGCCCTGCGGGGGAACTTCTGCACCGTGGACCCCCAGACCGGGGCCATCACCGACCGGCGGGCCGGGCGCATCCCCACGGAGGTCAACGCACGCCTGACGGCCAAACTCCGAAAGATCCAACTGCCCGACGTGCAGGTCTTCGTGGAGCCGGTCAAGGAGTACCGCTTCGTCCTGGTGCTGCGCGGGGAAGGGCTGCGCCCGGAACTTTCCGAGACCGACCCCCAGCGGCTCGGGGCCGCGCCCCTGCCCGTGGAGCCCCTCGTCCCCGAGGCTCAGCGCACGGCCGACCTCCTCAACCAGTGGCTAGCCGAGGCGAGAAGGCTCCTCGCCGACGAGCACCCGGCCAACATGGTCACCCTGCGGGGGGCCGCCAGGGACCCCGGCCTCCCCAAGATGGGGGAGGTCTACGGCCTGCGGGCTGCGGCCATCGCCACCTACCCTATGTACCGCGGCCTGGCCCGCCTGGTGGGCATGGACGTCCTCCCCACGGGAGAGACGCTGGAAGACGAGGTGGCCACCCTCAAGGCCCACTGGGAGGCCTACGACTTCTTCTACTTCCACGTCAAGAAGACCGACTCGGCGGGGGAGGATGGCGACTTCGCCCGCAAGGTGCGGGTCATTGAGGAAGTGGACGCCCTCTTGCCGGAGATGCTAGCCCTGGGGCCGCAGGTGGTCATCGTGACCGGGGACCACTCCACCCCGGCCCTGCTGCGGTCCCACTCCTGGCACCCGGTGCCCACCCTCCTCTGGTCCCGCCACTGCCGGGCCGACGGGGTGCGCCAGTTCGGCGAGACGGCCTGCGCTGGGGGCGCGCTGGGCCGCTTCCCCAGCAAGGATCTGATGCCCCTGGCCCTGGCCAACGCCCTGCGCCTGAACAAGTTCGGAGCCTGAGGCCGTGGAAAAGGCCAGAGCAAGCTCCCCAGCGATGGAGCGCGCCGGCGTGGTGCGGGGGATGCCGCTGGAGATCTCCCTGGATGAACTCCTGCGGGTGAGCCGGGATGCGGCCACCCAGCCGGCCATCCGCGCCGCGGCGGAGTGGGCCATCGCCCGCGCCCTGGAACTGGCGGAACCGGCCGGCGTCTACCGCTGGGTGCCGGTGGCCCGGCTGGAGGGCGGCGTCCTGGTCCTGGAGGGGGGCCATGCGCTGCACATCGGCGAGAAGGCCGACCTCCTCCAGCCCGCCCGCGAGGTCCTGGCCTTCGCCGAGACCATCGGCCCCAAGGTGGAAGAGGAGGTCCGGGCCTGCTTCCGCGAGGGCCGCGCCCTGGAGGGGTACCTCCTGGACTGCGCTGGGGTGCTGGCCCTTTCCCGTGCCGGGGATTACTTCCGCCGCATGGCCGAGGAGGAAGCGGCCCGGCGGGGTTGGGGCGTGAGCCTCTTCACCGCGCCAGGGTCCCTGGTGGGCTGGCCTCTGCAGGGCCAGCAGGAACTGTGCGCCCTCCTGGACCTGGAGGCCATCGGCGTGACCCTCTCGCCCAGGCATGTCCTCTACCCGGGGAAATCGGCCTCGGGCCTCATCGGCATCGGACCGGGGTTCCAGGCCCGCAAGGTGGAGTCGCCCTGCCGCTTCTGCCAGATCGCCGACACCTGCTGGCGCCGCCGCGCCTGAAGCCTGGGGAGGGCAGGAGCAGGCCCTCGTGCCTGTCCGGCGGTCCGGAGGGCACGCTCAGGGCGCGCCTTGTTGCCCACGGCAAAGCATGGTACAATGCGTCTCTAGAGAGGGAGCCCTGGGCGAGCCGCGGAGGCCACGCGCTCCGAGAACAGGAGCCAGTCGGATGAAGAACAGGGTGCGCCGGATCCTCCTGTGGGGGGCCTTGGTCCTGGCCTTGGCCGACCTGGGGGCCTGGGTCTACTTCTACTTCAACCCTCCGCCGCCGCCACACCTGGGCGTGGCGGTGGGGGTGGTGGCTGGGGTGGCGGTGGCCCTGGCCGCGCTGGGCGGGCTTTCGGACCTCGTAGGCCTGCCCCCCGAAGGACCCTGGGACGGCCGGGACGAGCTCTGACCCTGAGGGCAACCTCGTCCGAACGCGAGATGGAAACTTCTCCAGCCCTCGCGGGCCAGAACCCGCGGGGGTTGGTTTGTCAAGGGAAGGACATGTTCTCCTCTTGGCGCAAAACGCTCGCTCACCTCTTGGTCCCCGAAGGGATCGCCGACCCCGTGGAGGCGAGCAACGTCCGACTCCTGTATGTGGAGGTCGCCTGGTGGGGGGTAGCGCTGGGGACTTACCTGAGTTACCTCACGGTGTTTGCCGCCCGCCTGGGGGCCTCCAACTTCTGGATCGGGCTCCTCTCGGCGGGGCCAGCCCTGGTGAGCATCTTCTGGCTGCTGCCAGCGGGCCGGCTGGTGGAGCGCCAGACGCGCCAGATGCCCATCCTCATCCGGTGCATGTTCACCTCTCGGGCCTTCGTCCTCCTCATGGCCCTCGCGCCCTGGCTCTCGCCGCGCCACGGAGGAGAACTTCTGGCCCTGCTGGTCATCGTGCAGGCTATCCCCAGCGGGATCGTGAACGTGGCCTTCACCGCCATGCTGCCCGATGCGGTCTCCGCCGAACGCCTGGGGGCAGTGGTGAGCGTGCGCAACGCCATCATGGCCGTCACCAGCACCTTGGGGACCCTTGTGAGCGTGCCCCTGCTCGCCTGGGTCCCCTTCCCGGCCAACTACCAGGCGGTCATGGCGCTCGGCTTCCTCTCGGCTTACCTCAGCGCCTACTACGTAAGCCGGTTGCGGGTTCCCGACCGCCCAGCCCTGGACCCCGACCTCGGGCCCCGGCCGACCCACCGCCCCTTCCTCTCCCTCCGCGCCGTGCGCGGGGTCTGGCAGGAGCAACAGGAGTACGCGTGGTTTGTGGTGGCGGCGTTCGTCTTCCACCTGGGCCTCTACGGTGCGATCCCCCTGTTCTCCATCTATTGGGTGCGCGAACTGCACCTTTCGGACGCGTGGATCTCGGTCCTCACGGTGGTGTGGAACGCGTCTTCCGTGTTGGCCTCGCTGGCGGCCCCTGCCCTGATCCGGAGGCAGGGGAACCGGCGCGTGCTGGCCTGGTCATCGGCGGCCCTGGCCCTTTACCCCATCGGCACAGCCTGCTCCCGGTCGGCCTACCCCCTGCTCTTCCTGGCCCTGGCGGGAGGGGTTGTGGGGGCGCTCATGGGGATCACCCTGTTCAACCGGCTCATTGAGGTTGCGCCGGCAGCGCGGCGCGCCAGTTACGTTGGCCTCTACAACGCGGCCATCAACGGGGCAGTCTTCGGTGCTCCCCTGGTGACCACCACCCTGGCTGGGGCCAAGGGAGTGGCCACCCTGATGATCGCAAGCGGCGTGGTCCGCATCCTAGGGGGGCTTCTGTTCCTCGTCCGCGGAGAGGGGAAGGACGACGCACGCTCCGGGATGGAGCGTCAGTGAGGGGGGCTGTCAGCGGGGCTCCAAGGGCGGATGGGACGGATGCCCCGCCGCGGGAAGGGCAAAGACTCCCTTCCCCGCGGGCGAGGGAGGGACGAAAGGGCAGAACGTCCCTCCCTCGCGCCGCAGGGAAGGGCTTCGGGCAGGGTCCAGGGAAACGGGCGTGTTTAGAAGAACGTCCGGGCCAGGTCGTAGAGTTCCAGGTCCACCGTCTTGAGGCGGGACATGGCCTCCTTCAGGGGCACCGAGACGATCTTGTTCCCCTGGAGGGCAGCCATCACGCCGAAGGTCCCCTCGTGGGCCAGGTCGGCCGCCTTGACACCCAGCCGGGTGGCCAGCACGCGGTCAAAGACCGTGGGCGACCCGCCCCGCTGCAGGTGCCCCAGCACCACCGAGCGGCTCTCAAACCCGGTCCGCCGCTCAATCTCACGGGCCACGGTCTCGGCGATGCCACGCCGGTCCAGGCGCACGTGGCCGAACTCGTCCTTGGCGCCCAATTCCTTCTCGTCGTAGGTGATCTCTTCTATGTCCGCGCCCTCGGAGACGACGATGATGCTGAAGGTCTTGCCCCGCTGCCACCGCCAGCGGACATGAGCGGCCACCTCGTCCAGGCTGCTCTTGACCTCGGGGATGAGGATCATGTCGGCCCCGCCGGCCAGGCCCCCCACTACGGCCACCCAGCCAGCGTGCCGCCCCATCACCTCCACCACCAGCGCCCGGTGGTGCGAACTGGCCGTGGTGTGCAGTTTGTCCAGGGCGTCGGCCACGGTCGTC
>DAOTYM010000115.1:0-6327 GCA_034434775.1 Anaerolineae bacterium
CACTCCCGACGCCACCACGTGGGCGATGTTCCCCTCTTCCTGCCCCGGCACCGCCCCGTAGAGGAGGACCGGCTTTCCGAGCGCCAGCGCCTCGGCGATGGTGCTGGGACCGGCCTTCGTCACCACCACGTCCGCCGCGGCCATCCAGCGGTGCATGTCGGTGACGAAGCCGCAGACCACGGTGGGCACCTCCCACCGCCGGGCGGCGAGGCGTTCCCGCAGCCGCCAGTTGCGCCCAGCGATGACCACCAGTTGGATGGGGAGGTCCGCCCTGGCGATGGCCCGCGCCACCTCCTCCAGGTTGCCCATCCCCTCGCCCCCGCCCACCACGAGGACGGTGGGAAGGTCGCCGCGGAGGCCCAGTTCCTTCCGCAGCCAGGGCTTGGCCGGCTGGGGCCGGGCGAACTTGAGGGAGATGGGCAGCCCCACCACCTTGACCTTCTCCGGCGGGAGGCCCGCGGCCAGGGCCTGCTCCCGGGCAGCCTCGGTGGGCACGAGGCACAGGTCCACCCGCGGGCTGAGCCAGAAGGGGGTCAGGGTCACCAGGTCCGTGACCACCGTCACCACGGGCACGTTCCACCCCAGGTCGCGCACCGCCCGCGCCGTGGCTTCCACGAACAGGGGGTAGTCCACCACGACGACGTCCGGCCGCTCCCGCTCCAGGAGGCGCGCCCACCGCCGCCGCACGAAGGCCCAGGCCACCCAGAAGAGGAAGTTGCCCCGGCCCCGGTGCGTGCCCAGAAACCGCCAGACCCAGGCCCAGAGCCGCCCTCCCAGGTGGTTCACCATCCAGGTGTAGATGGCCCCGAAGCGAGGGAAGGGGAAGGGGAGTTCTGCCAGGCCGTCCACCACGGAGACGGCGACGCGGTCACCCCAGAGTTCCCGCATGGCCGATTGCAAGGCCAGGGCCACGCTGCGGTGCCCGCCGCCAGCGGACCCCATCAGGATGAGGACCTTGGGCCGGTCGCCTCCCGGGGCCTGCGCCGGCCCCGCTGCCTCTGCCTGGCGCATCTCCCGCAGCCAGCGCTGGCTCAGGACCACCGAGACCAGCCACACGACCACCACGGCCCCCGCCAGGATGGCGCTGACGCGGGGGATACCGATGAGGTCGGCCAGGCCGCCCGCCGTCAGCAGGGGAGGGATGGCCACCAGGTTGGCCATCAGGAACTGCACCGCGTAGACCCGCCCCCGCACCTCCGCTGGGGAGCGCTCCTGCAGGGCGGTCTGGGCCACGATGTTCACCAGGGCCATCGCAAGCCCGAGGAACAAGGCCAGCCCCATGAAGGCCGTGGTCACCGAGAAGGCCAGTTCGGGGTACATGGAGAAAAGGGGCTGCATCTCCTGCAGGTGGCCCCGGCTCACCCAGCCCAGGGCGGCGAAGCCCAGGGCGATGAGGGGAAGGCCCACGTTCGCCACCGTCTCCCGGCGCACCAGGTGCCCGTAGCGCCCGGCGATGAAAGTGGCCAGGAGCATCCCTACTCCGGCAGGGGCGAAGATGAAGATGGCATCCTCCGGCCTCATGCCCAGGACGCGGGCCGCAAAGCCCGGGGCCAGCATGGCCATGATCATCACCAGGGTGGCGATGAGGGTCAGGTGGGTCATGGGCAGGTACACGCCGGGGTGCCTGGCGATAAACTGCCACCCCTCCCGCAGGTCCTGCCAGGCCTTTCGGTAGGCCGACTGGGCGCTGGCTGGCCGGCCTGGGGGCGTATCCTTCGGCAGACCGCTCACCAGGATGGCCGCCCCCAGGTACAGGAGGGCTATCCCGGCGAAGGAGCCGACCTCCCCCACCAGTTTCACCCCCAGGGGGGCCAGGACCATCAGGCCGGCGACCTGGGCCAGGGTCAGGGTGAGGTTGAAGAGCGCGTTGGCGGCCAGGAGGCCCTCACGGCCTACCAGGAGAGGGATGGAGGCCGCCTCCGCCGGGGAGAAGAACTGCCCGATGCTGGAGGTGATGAAGGTGACGACGTAGAGGACGATGAGGAGCCACCACCCGTCCAGCACCCTCAAGAACAGGAGGTAACTGGAGACGGTGAAGACCCGCAGGAGGTTGGAGCCCACCAGGATCCACTTCTTGGGCAGGCGGTCCACCACCACCCCGGCAATGGCGCTGAACAGGACGCCCGGCAGGCTGAAGGCCAGGATCATCAGGCCCATGTGGGTGCTGGAGCCGGTCAGCCGCTCAATCAGCACCATCTGCACGAAGTGGGTGCTGTTCTGGGCCGTCTGCGAGAGGGCCTGGGCCATCCACAGGCGCAGGAAGTGACGGTTTGCCAGGACGGACGCGAAGCCCCGCCCCTGCTCTTGGGCTGGCTGGTCATCCGCCATGGGACTCCTCGCCTATCTCCGGGAACTGCTGGCGGGGGACCTGCCGCACGAAGGCCTTGAACCGCCGGTTGAAGACACGGCGCGGCAGGAGCACCCGTCGCCCACAGGTGGTGCAGCGGATGCCGATATCCGCCCCGATACGCACGACCTCCCACTCGTAGCCGCCGCACGGGTGCGGTTTGCGCAGGCGGACCACATCGCCGATGCGCACGTCTACGATCTGGGTGCCGATGGCTGCTTCCCTCCTCAGCGCTGGACCACAATAAACATTGCGCTTCCGGCCACGCAGGTCATGGTTGCAGTCTCGTAGGGGCGCACGGCCGTATGCCCCTACTGCGAGCGTGTCAGATTATAACACGGCCGCGGCCGGGGAGCAAACAGCCCTGGCCCTTGCCCAGGGCCCCGAAGCATGTTATAATCTCTCCCAGGAGAGAGAGGACACCCTCTACGTCCCTCTGCGGCGGCTGGGCCGCCCATACGCCCGACCAGGCCGTCAGGAGAGACCGCCTTGAGCGCCTTGGCCAATCCCTACGTCACCGACAGCCCCGTCTCCGGCTCGGACCTGTTCGTCGGCCGCTCGGATGTCCTGGGCTGGCTCCAGGATAGCCTGGACGCCGGCATGCGCGTCCTGGCTGTCTGTGGGCCGCGCCGGGCGGGCAAGAGTTCGGTCCTGGCCCAACTGCGCCACCACCTCCTCGGACCTTACGCCGTCCTGCAAGTTGCCTGCCGGGACCTGCCCACGGCCAACCTGGCGGACCTCCTCTTCGCCGTGGCGGAGCAGGTCGCGGCCGACCTCCGGGAAGGGTACGGCAAGGAGTTCCCCCCGCCCCAGCGCGAGGCCTTCGCCTCCGACCTCTCGGCCCTGGCCGGCCCCTTCTGGGCCCGCGTGCGCCAGGTCACGGCCGGACAGGTCCCCATCCTCGTGCTGGACGACTTTGAGGCCCTGGCCTGGAAGGCCAAGCCGGACCTGGTCCAGGCCTTTTTGGATTACCTGCAGCGCCTGCTGGAGCGCGATCCCCGGCTGCGCCTGGTCTTCTCGGCCCAGAGCCCTGCCCAGTTGCGCGCCCTGCACCCGACCCTGTTCGGGCGGCTCCTGTGGCGGAGCCTCGGCCCCCTGAGCCGCCAGGAGGCCCTGCGCCTCATCAAGGAGCCGGTGGAAGGGGCCGTGGAGTACGACTATGAGGCTCTGGAGAGGATCCTGGAACTCTCGTCCCGGTGGCCGGCCTACATCCAGCGCCTCTGCCGGCGGCTGGTGGACCTGGTGGGCGGCCGCGGCTTGGTGAGCCGGGCCGACGTGGACCACGTGGCCGAGGACCTGGCGCGCGAGGGCTTCCCGGAGTTTGAGGACCTGTGGACCCGCCTGGCCCCCGAGGAGCGCATCGTGATGGCGGCCGTGGGGGAACTGCGGGGCACCCAGGGGCTGGCCACCCGGCAGGACCTCTTGCGCGTCCTGCGGGGGGCGGGGCTGGACCCGCCCCCCCAAGAAGTAGCCCGGGCCATGGACCACCTGGTGGAAAAAGAGGCCCTGGAGCGCCTGGGCGCGCTGAGTTGCCGGTTCCCCGTGCACCTCATGCGGACGTGGGTCCAGGCCCAGCACCCCCTGGCGCGGGTTCTGGCCACGGAGAAGTGGCCCCGCGCCCTTCCGCAGCGAGGGCCCTCCAGGGTGGCCCAGGGCCTGGTCACCCTGGCGGTGGTGGCCGTGGTGGCCCTCTTCGCCTGGAGGGTGTGGCCGCGGGAAGCGCCAGCGGTCCCCCCCTCGCCAAGCCCGAGGGCCGAGGTGCCATCCCTGCCACCCACGGCCACCCGTGAAGCGGCCCCCTCCCCCGCGCCGTCCGCGGCCGCCCTCCCGACGGCCACGCCCCTGGCGCTGCCCCCCATCCCGACGCGGGGGTACGTGTTCGTGCGCTCGCTCCCGGCCATCGCCTACATGAGCCGCAAGGGCGACGGCCCCTGGCAGGTCTGGGTCATGACCAGCGACGGCAAGGAGCGCTTCCCCATCACCGACGGGACCACGGACGACAGCGCCCCGGCCTGGTCGCCGGACGGGAACGAACTCCTCTTCGTCTCCCGGCGGGATGGCAACCGGGAGATCTACCGCATCTCTCTGGACGCGGCCTTGGCCGGCCAGCCGCCCACCAACCTCACCCGCCACCGGGCCGACGACTGGACCCCCTCCTGGTCGCCCGACGGCCAGTTCATTGCCTTCTCCTCCATGCGGGACGGCGATTGGGACATCTACGTGATGCGGGCCGATGGCTCCGAGGTCGTCCAGTTGACGGACGACCCCGCCCCGGACATCTCGCCGGACTGGTCGCCCGACGGACAGAGGATCGTCTTCGCCTCCAAGCGCAGCGGGAACTGGGACCTCTACATCATGAACCGGGATGGCTCGGAAGTGGTGCGGATCACCGACCACCCAGCCTCGGACCTCAGCCCGGACTGGTCGCCCGACGGCAGCCGCATCGCCTTTGAGACCACGCGGGACGGCGACGCCGAGGTCTACATCATGTGGGCCGACGGCTACGAGAAGTACAACCTCACCCAGGACCCCACGGCCAACGACCACTGGCCCTCCTGGTCGCCCGACGGCAGCCGCATCGCCTTCTGTTCCAACCGGGAGGGGAACTGGGAGATCTACACCCTGGACATAGACGGCTACCAACTGACCAACCTGACCCGAAGCCCGGAGACGCAGGACCAGGGACCCGCCTGGCGCCCGTGAGGCGCGGGCGGAGGACGAGAGGAGGAACGCCATGAAAGCGGTGGTGATGGCTGGCGGAGAAGGCTCCCGGCTCAGGCCCCTGACCATTGGGCGCCCCAAGCCCATGGTCCCGGTGGTCCACCGGCCGGCGATGGGCCACATCCTCTACCTCCTCAAGCAGCACGGCATCCTGGATGTGGTGGTCACCGTCCAGTACATGGCCGAGGCCATCCAGGACTACTTCGGCGATGGCTCCCAGTGGGGGATGAACATCCAGTACGCGGTGGAGGAGACGCCCCTGGGCACGGCCGGGAGCGTGAAGAACGCCCAGGCCTTCCTGGACGAGCCCTTCCTCGTCATCAGCGGCGACGCCCTGACCGACTTCAACCTGGGCGAGGTGATCCGCTTCCACGAGCAGGTGGGGGCCGTGGCCACCCTCACCCTCTACCGCGTCCCCAACCCCCTGGAGTACGGCGTGGTCATCACCGACGCGGCAGGGCGCATCACCCAGTTCCTGGAGAAGCCCTCCTGGGGCGAGGTCATCTCGGATACGGTCAACACCGGCATCTACGTCCTCCAGCCCGAGGTGCTGGAAGACGTGCCCCCCAACGAGCCCTTTGACTTCGCCAAGGACCTCTTCCCCATCCTCCTGAAGCGGGGCGCGCCGCTGTACGGCTACGTGGCCTCGGGGTACTGGACCGACATCGGCAACATCCAGGAGTACATGCGGGCCTGCGAGGACCTGCTGGAGGGGCGCGTCCACCTGGACCCGCCGGGCCAGCCGCTGGATACTTCGGTATGGGCCGGCGGCGAGGTGGAGATCGCACCGGACGCCCGCCTCTACGGCCCCATCTACCTGGGCGACGGGGTGAAGATCAAGCAGGGCGTGGTCATCCACGGGCCAGCGGTGGTGGACGACTCCACCATCGTGGACAACTTCGCCCACCTGGACCGCAGCATCGTCTGGTGGAACTCCTACGTGGGGGAATCGGCCGAACTGCGGGGCACCATCGTCTGCCGCCAGGTGAGCATCAAGTCCAAGGTGGTGACCTTTGAGGGTGCGGTCATCGGCGACGGGACGATGGTGGACGAGGGCGCGGTCATCCACGCCGGGGTGAAGATCTGGCCGGGCAAGGTGGCGGAGGCCGGCGCGACGGTCAAATCCAGCATCATCTGGGGCAGCCAGGGCCGCCGGACCCTCTTCGGCCGCTACGGGGTGACCGGCCTGGTCAACGTGGACCTGACGCCGGAGTTCGCCGCCAAACTGGGGGCGGCCTTCGGCGCCACCCTGCCCAAAG
>DAOTYM010000116.1:0-4280 GCA_034434775.1 Anaerolineae bacterium
CGGATTACTTGACCTTGCCGCCCTTGCCAGCCTTCATCCGCACGTACTCGCCCACGTACCGGATGCCCTTTCCCTTGTAGGGCTCGGGCGGGCGCTTGGCGCGGATCTTGGCCGCCACTTCGCCGACCAGTTCCTTGTCAATGCCCAGGACGCTGAACTTGCGCCCCGACCGGTCCACCTCAAAGGCGATCCCCCCGGGCGGCTCCACCTCCACCGGGTGGGAGAACCCCAGCGAGAGGACCAGTTTCCGGCCCTGGAGTTCCGCACGGTACCCCACCCCCACGATCTCCAGTTCCTTGCGGAACCCCTCCGACACCCCGGTGACCATGTTCGCCAGCAGGGCCCGGGTCAGGCCGTGGAGGGCCCGGTGGTGCCGGGCATCGCTGGGCCGGCGCACCACCACCTGTCCCCCCGCCACCTCAATCTGCATATCGGGATGCAAGGCCCGGGTCAGGGTGCCCTTCGGCCCCTTTACCGTCACCAGGTTGCCGGGTTCAACCTTGACCTCCACGCCCTTGGGCAGGGCGATGGGCATCCGCCCTATCCGAGACACCGCTCACCTCCTGCTTCCAGATCCCAAGGCCCGCCAGGCCTACCAGACGTAGCAGATGACCTCGCCACCCAGGCCCAGGCGGCGGGCCTGCCGGTCCGTCATCACGCCCTTCGGCGTGGACAGGATGGCGATCCCCACCCCGCTGCGCACCCAGGGGACCTCCCGCCGCTTGGCGTAGACCCGGCGGCCGGGCTTGCTCACCCGCTCCAGGCCGGTGATGACCGGCCGGCGGTCCGGCGTGTACTTGAGCCAGATGCGCAACCGGGGCTGGGGGCGGTCCTGGGTCACATCATAATCCTGGATGAAGCCTTCCTCCCGCAGGATGCGGGCAATGGCCACCTTCAGTTTGGAACTGGGCATGACCACGTAGCCATGCCGGGCCATGGCCGCATTCCGAATGCGGGTCAACATATCGGCAATCGGGTCCGTCATCATCACCCCACTCTCCTCAAGCAGAGTTCCCCCTCGGCCTCCCCTCCGGGGCCGGCGCGGCCCGTCCTACCAACTGGACTTCACCACGCCGGGGATGTGGCCCTCCAGGGCCTCCCGGCGGAAGCAGATGCGGCACAGGCCGAAGCGCCGCATATAGCCGCGGGGCCGCCCGCAGATCTTGCACCGGTTCCGCACCCGCACTTTGTACTTCCGACGCTGCTCCCGGTAGAACATGCACTTTCTCGCCACAGAATCCCTCCTGGTGGACCAGGCCTTCGCCTCACTGCCGCCGGAACGGCATGCCCATCAGCCGCAGCAGGTGTCTGGCCTCTTCGTCGGTCCGCGCCGTGGTCACAATGGTGATCTCCATGCCGCGCACCTTGTCAATGGAGTCGTAGTCAATCTCCGGCCAGACCAACTGTTCCCGCAGCCCCAGGGTGTAGTTCCCGCGGCCGTCAAAGGCATCGGGCGAGACTCCACGGAAGTCCCGCTGGCGAGGCAGGGCCACGTTGAACAGCCGGTCCAGGAAGTCGTACATCCGCTTCCCGCGGAGGGTCACCTTCGCCCCGATGGGGTTCCCCGCCCGCAGTTTGAAGCCGGCGATGGACTTCTTGGCCCGGGTGATGATGGGCTTCTGGCCCGTGATGGTCGCCAGGTCCTGGCTGGCCGCGTCCAGCGCCTTCACGTTCTCCAGCGCCTCCCCCAGGCCGATGTTGACCACCACCTTGACCACCCGCGGCACTTCCATCGGGTTGCGATACCCGAACTCCCGGATCATCTGCGGGACCACTTCGTTTCGGTACCGTTCCTTCAACCTGGACATTCCCCAAACTCCTCAGGGCTGCCGGCCCGGAAGCCGGGCCCCAGCCCCTGGCTCTCCACGGCCCTCAGTCAATCAGCTCTCCGCAGCGCTTGCAGTAGCGCGCCTTGGAGCCATCTTCAAAGACCCGGAAGCCCACCCGCGTGGGCCGGTCGCAGTGCTTGCACACCAGCGCCACGTTGGAAATGTGGATGGGGGCCTCCCGCTCAATGATGCCGAACTGGGTCCGCACGTCGCCCGTGCGCCGCTGGTGCTTCTTCACCAGGTTGATGCCGGAGACGATCACCCGGTCCCGGTTCGGGTTGCGCCCCGACCGGCGCCCGGACCAGCGGCCCGGCAGGACCTCGCGCACGGTCCCGCGCCGGCCCTTCTCGTCCCCGCTGATCACTTCAACCGTATCGCCCTGTCTGATCTTCCTCATGGCCCACCTTCCTTGCCGAACCCCCACGCCCGCGCGGCCCCCGCCTAGAGGACCTCTGGGGCGAGGGACACGATGCGCATGAACCCCTTCTCCCGCAGTTCGCGGGCCACGGGGCCGAAGACGCGCGTCCCCTTGGGGTTGCCCCGCTCGTCCAGGATGACCGCCGCGTTGTCGTCAAACTTGATGTAGGAGCCGTCCGGCCGGCGGTACTCCTTGGCCGTGCGGACCACCACTGCCCGCACCACGTCCCCCTTCTTGACCGCTGCCGTCGGAGTCGCCTCCTTGACGCTGGCGATGATGATGTCGCCCACGGTGGCGTACTTCCGCTTGGAGCCGCCCATGATGTGGATGCACAGGATTTCCTTGGCTCCCGTGTTATCGGCCACCACCAACCTGGTTTCCTGTTGGATCATGATGACTCCCTCTCACACCCGCGCCCTGGCCCCGTCCTGCCCAGGGCTTGCGGCCCACGGAGATCAGGCCTGGGGGACTTCCCGGGTTCCCTGTGCCCGTTCCAGGATCGCCTCCACCACCCAGCGCTTCTCCCTGCTGAGGGGGCGCGACTCCACGATGCGCACCAGGTCGCCCACCCGGCACTGGTTCTCCTCGTCGTGGGCCTTGTACTTCTTGAACACCCGGATCACCTTGCCATAGAGCCGGTGGCGCTTCAGGCGCTCCACGCGCACGACGACCGTCTTGTCCATCTTGTCGCTGGTCACGCGGCCCACCAGGCGCTTCCGTCGTTCCCTCATCGCTACGCCTCCTGGCCCCTCTCAACCTGCAGTTCCCGCTCGCGCAGGACCGTCTTCAGGCGGGCAATCTCCCTCTTCACCTGCGTCATCCGGGCGTGGTTCTTCAGTTGGCCCTGGGCCCACTGGAAGCGCAGGTTAAAAAGTTCCTGGTAGGCATCGTCCAGGCGCCGCCGGAGTTCCTCGTTGCTCAGGTCGCGGAGTTCCCGTGCCTTCATAGGGCATCCTCCGTCCGCTTCACAAACTGCGTGCGGATGGGGAGTTTGTGGGCCGCCAGCCGCAAGGCTTCCCGAGCCACCTCCTCCCGGACGCCCGCCAGTTCAAAGAGGATCCGCCCGGGCTTGACCACGGCCACCCAGTGGTCCACGTTCCCCTTTCCGCCTCCCATGCGGGTCTCGGCCGGCTTGGCCGTCACAGGCTTGTCGGGGAAGATGCGGATCCAAAGGCGGCCGCTCCGCTTGACGTAGCGCACGATGGCGCGCCGCGCCGCCTCAATCTGCCGGCTGGTCATCCAGCAGGGCTCCAACGCCTGCAGGCCGTACTCTCCAAAGACGACCTCCGAGCCCCGGAGGGCCCGCCCCTTCATCCGGCCCCGCTGTGCCTTGCGGTACTTGACTCGTTTCGGCATCAACATGGTTACGCCACTCCCATTTGCCCAAGTTCACGCCGGGCTCAGGCCCCACCCTGTGCGGCCTGGCCCTCCGCGGCCGCCACGGCCTCCGCCGCAGCCGCCTTCTCGGGGAGCACATCGCCCTTGTAGATCCACACCTTGATGCCAATGCGGCCGAAGGTGGTGAGGGCTTCCGCCTGGCCGTAGTCAATGTCGGCCCGCAGGGTGTGCCGGGGCACGCGGCCTTCCCGCACCGTCTCCCGCCGGGCCATCTCCGCGCCAGCCAGCCGCCCGCCGCAGGTAACCATGGCCCCCTTGGCCCCGGCCTGGAGGGCCCGCTCCACGGCCCGCTTCATGGCCCGCTTGTAGGCCACGCGGCGCTCCAACTGCTCCGCCAGGCTCTGGGCCACCAGCCGGGCGTCCAGATCGGGGTTCTCCACCTCTTTCACGTCCACCTTGACCCGCTTGTCCGTCAACTGCTGCAGTTCGTTCCGCAGCACGTTCACGTTCTGTCCACGCCTCCCGATGAGGATGCCGGGCCGGGCCGAGTGGATGGTCACCGTGACCTCGTTCGGGTAGCGCTCAATCTCAATGAACGAGATGGCCGCGTTCGGGTTCAGTTCGTGGATCCGGCGCCGGATCCTGCGGTCCTCTTCCAGCAGTTTGGTGTACTGGCTCCCCTCCGCGTACCAGCG
>DAOTYM010000117.1:0-7760 GCA_034434775.1 Anaerolineae bacterium
TCCCATCCCGTGTCTTCACCATCGCCTGTGACCTGCTCGCTCCAGACGAGGAGAAGCCTCTGCTCCGATGCAGCCAACCCTTTCAGCCAGGCTGAACGCTGGCTATGAGCAGCTGCTACGGGGAAACCCTGTATCATGTCCGGATCTTGCAGTAACTCGGACGCATGAGACGCCTCTGGGACAGCCATCGCAGAGGGTTCGGGGGTTCGTGCAGAGGAGAGGCTAGAAAAGGAAGCGAGGAGCAGAAAGCCGGCGACAAAAAGGAGGGATATGGCGAGACGTTTCACGGGGTGCCTCCTCATAACAGTAACATGGGCATTGAGGCTTGCCCCAAACCGCAACCCGCGGGGTTGAGATGCCTTATCTACAAACTGTGCAGTGTCGTGCCAGCCAACTCTCGCCTGCAACCTCAAGATAGGGACTGCGCCTTGCCCTCTTGAGGGGGCAAGGCGCAGTTTCGCGAGGTGGGCGCGATAGGACTCGAACCTATGACCTTACGGATGTGAGCCGTACGCTCTGACCGCCTGAGCTACGCGCCCTTTTGCACTTCCCATTATAACATCCCCTGCTGGAAAAGGCAAATCGCGCGAGGGGAGAAGCGGGTGGGCCGAGGCACAGAGGGTCACCCAAGGGACGGCCAGCGCTCCTTCGGGCGTCGCCTTGTTGCCCTTCAATTCCCGCCAGCACGGGAGGGGGGCCGCCGCAGGCGGCAGGGACAAGGAACCTGTAGGGGCAATGCGTGAATCGCCCCTACCAACCTCTTCTCATCCCCCAATCCCCCTTCTCCTCTCCGCCTGCGGAGAGGAGAAGGGGGCCAGGGGGAAGGGGTGAGGTCCGTAGGGGGCGGCCGGGTCCCCGCCAGCCGCCCCTAACCCAGGTAGCCCTGCAGTTTGCGCCGGTGGCGGGGGTGCCGCAGGCGACGCAGGGCCTCGGCCTCAATCTGGCGGATGCGCTCGCGGGTGAGGTGGAACTTCTGCCCCACCTCTTCCAGGGTGTGGGGACGGCTGCCATCCAGCCCGAAGCGCATCTTGAGGATGCACACCTCCCGAGGGCCGAAGGACTCCAGCACCTCCTTGATGCACTCCCGGAGGAGGTCCCGCGCCGCCGCATCCACGGGCTCCTCGGCCGACTCGTCCTCAATGAAGTCGCCCAAAAAGGCGTCGCCGTCATCCCCCACGGGGGTTTCCAGGGAGACGGGCAACTGGGCGGCCCGTTGGATGCGCAGGACCTTCTCCGGGGGCAGGCCCATGGCCTCGGCGATCTCCTCCGGAGTGGGGTCGTACCCCGTTTCCTGGGCCAGTTGGCGCTTCGTCTCGGCGTAGCGGCGGATCTGGTCGTGCATGTGCACAGGGACGCGGATGGTGCGGCCCTGGTCCGCCACGGCCCGGCTCACGGCCTGGCGGATCCACCAGGTAGCGTAGGTGGAGAACTTGTACCCGCGCCGGTAGTCAAACTTGCTCACGGCCCGCATCAGGCCGATGTTGCCCTCCTGGATCAGGTCCAGGAAGGGGACGCCGCGGCCCACGTACCGCTTGGCCACGCTGATGACCAGCCGCGAGTTGGCCTTGATCAGGCGTTCCCGCGCCGTGTCGCCGTCGCGGACCACGCGGTCCAAGCGGGCCCGTTCCTCAGGGGAGAGGTCGCCCCTGGCCAGCCGTTGGCGGGCCTTGCGCCCCCGCTCCATCCGGCGGGCCAGGTCCACCTCTTCCTGGGCCGTGAGGAGGGGGTAGCGGGAGATCTCCCGCAGGTAGAGGACGAAGGGATCGTCGCTCCGGACCTCTGGGGGCAGGTCCTCCAGGGGCTCGGCCAGGAGGTCTGCCTCTTCCAGCAGGTCTTCCCCCTCTTCTCTCTTGTCCGTTTCCACCAGGATGCCGGCTTCCAGCAGTTCCTGCACCAGGGAAGCCAGGGATTCCTTGTCTTCCTGCACCTCGGGGCAGAGTTCGTGGATTTGGGCGTAGGTGACGAATCCTTGTCTGCGCCCCAGGCTCATGATGCGCCGCACTGCGCGAGTTCGGGTCCTTGCGTCCGGTTTCAGTTCAACAACCACGCTTGCGCACTCCTTCCTAACCCACACATCCGAAAGGCCCTGTCCGGCCTGTGACGCTTGAGCGGCGCAACGGGGAGCGGGCCGCCCAACCCGCGTCCCGTGACCCCTGAGGGGGATGTGGCCACGGCGATCACCCCCCGGAACCGGGTGTTGGCGTGGCGGTCTCCGCCGCGGTGGGGGTGGCCGTGGGGGTCTCCGGCGGGGGCACTGTCGCCGTAGGTGTGGGCCGATATGGCGGGTCCGTGACCAGCCGCTGCAAGCCCTGCACGGTGCTGGCGAACACCAAGTAGATGGCTGGGTCTCCCTCCTTCTTCACGTAGTAAGAGCCGCCCGCGGGGTTCTGGCTGCCGATCTCAAGCCGGTGGGTCTCCCCGTTGGCTAGGGCGACCTCTACCCTCCAAGACGGAGCGGCCAGGCCGAAAGGTTCCAGGTCCGTCACGTCGGTGAGGGCCCGTGAGGCGCTCAGGCGGGCCAGCGTGTCCGAAATGGCCCCCACGCGGATGTTGTCCGCAGGCTCCTGGGACGGCGCGTCCATCTGCCACTCGCCCCCCACCTCTCGGTGGAGGCGGGTGGTCCCCTCCGGGCCCGTCACCGTGAGGCCGATCACTTGGTCCTCCTCCAGGTCCAGCACCTGGACCGTGCTAGGGGTGGGCGTGGCCTCCTTGCCCGCCTCCCCTCTGATCTCAAAGAAGTACACATACGCGCCCAAGAGGGCCAGGAGAACGACCAGGATGAGGGTGTTGCGCACGTTCATGGTCTCTCTCCAGCCTCCCTTTCGCGTCCCCGCCTCACCGCCGGCTCCACCAGACGAGGCCGCCGATGATGAGCACCACCAGGGGCAGGAGCCCGGCGGTAGAATACAGGATCAGCCGCATGCTGGGTTGGGTGAGGATCATCATCCGCTGTTCGGGCGTCTTGGGCCCGATGGCCAGGAGGTTTTCTTCCTCGGCCAGCCAGTTCACGGCATTCAGGAAGAGGTCGGCGTTGCCCACCGCCCCCTGCACTGCCCACAGCACCCTGTTGGAGGCGAAGTCCGAGTCGCCAAAGACAACCAGCCGGCCCGGCCCCTCCGTCTTGCGGGCGGCCACAGCCAGGTACACGGGCCCCTTGAGGTCCGCGTCCGGGTCGTAGCGCACCTGGCGGTTGTTGAGGTCGGTCTCGCCCCAGGAGGTGGGGCTGGTGGAGACCAAGGGGGCCACGCTCACCCCCTCAGGCGAGGGCGTGACCTGGTCCACCGAGCGCGCCAGGGGGAAGAAGGTGGTCAGGCCGCCCAGGTCCTTGGTGATCTCGTGGTACTGGAACCGGGTGACCAAGGGCGAAGCCACGTCGCCAAAGAAGGAACTGGAGGGGTCAATGACCAGGTCGTTGCGGAAGCGAACCCCCCACGCCTCCAGTGTGCTGGCCAGGGGGACCGGCTTGCCGGGGTCGCTCATGACCAGCAGGCTCCCGCCCCCGTTCAGGAAGTCGGTCAGGCGCTGGGCCTCCTCGGGAGCGAACTCCCCCTGGGGCCCGGCCACCACCAGGACGGTCGCCGTGCTGGGCAGGGTGGTGGTGATAGTCGCCAGGTTGATGGTCTGGACGATGTAGTTATCCTGCTCCAGCCGCTGTTTGATGGTGGAGTAGCCATCCTGGGTGAACTGCTCCGGGTCCCGCTCCTGGTGGCCGGTGACGAAGTAGACCCCTTTCTGGGTGTCCCGCGAGACCTTGAGGATGGCGCTGGTGATGTCCTGTTCGTCCAGGGCGTAGGTTTCCTGGCGTTTGTCCCCCCGCTCAAAGAGGAGCACTCCGTAACTGGTGATCCCCTTCTGGCGGGCCAGGGCGGGGTTGGCATCGGGATCCACGAATTCGTAGGTGACCTTGTCCGTGTGGTAGGTGTACTCCACCAGGAGGTCTTCCAGTTCGGTGCGGCGCGAGTCGGCTGGGGTGAGGAACCCCGTGATGTGCACCGGCTCCTTGAGGTCCTTCAGGATCTGCACCGTCTGCGGCGAGAGGGAGTACTCCTTCCCCGCCGTCCAGTCGGCCCGCAGGTGGTGCCGCCCGGCCAGGAAGTTCACCAGGATGAGGATGCCCAAGAAGGCCAGGCTCATGACCAGGGAGTTGGAGCCGTAGCGGGCCTGGCGGCCGGTGAGCGCCTGCCGCACCTCGCCCGGGCGCAGGAGGACGTAGAGGGCCACCAGGAAGAGGCCCACCCCCAGGAGGATTTCCGTGATCAGGTCCAGTTCCTTGGTGATGAGGAAGGAGATCGCCGCGCCGCCCAGGGACGCCAGTCCCAGGTAGGCGGCGTAGGGCGCGTAGGTCTTCAGCCGCTGCACCATCATCGCCACCTCCTCGTCTGAAGCACCTGGGTGGTCAGGAAGAGGCCTGCCGCCGTCACGCTCAGGTAGTAGACCACGTCCTTGGTGTCCACCACCCCCTTGAGGAAGTCAAAGTAGTGCTCAAAGAGGGCCAGTTGGGCCAAGAACGTGCTGAGGGGCGGCTTGGCCATGTCGCCCAGGAACTGGGCCATCAGGAGGGCCAGGATGAGCCCGAACCCCGTCACCGCGGCGATGATCTGGTTCTGGGTCATGGCCGAGGTGAGGAGGCCCAGCGAGAGGAGGGCGGACCCCAGGAGGATCAGCCCCAGGTAGGTGGAGACGATGGGGCCCCAGTCGGGGTTGCCGTAGAGTTTCAGGATGACCACGTAGTACCCCGTGAAGGCCAGCATGACCACGTAGAAGATCAGGCTGGCCAGGAACTTGCCCAGCACCACCTCCCAATCCCGCACTGGGGACGTGAGGAGGAGTTCCAGCGTCCCCAGGCGCTGCTCCTCGGCCAGGAGGCGCATGGTGATGAGGGGGGTGATGATCATCAGGATGAAGGCGGTGAAGACGTTGCCGAAGGTGAGGCGCAGCGACGCCTCTGCACCGCCCGGGTTGGTCATGATGATGCTGAAGATGATCCCCATCACCACCAGGAAGGCGGCGATGGTGACGTAGGCAATGGGGGAGACGAAATAGGCTCCCAGTTCGCGTTTGGCGATGGCCCACATGTTGCGCATGGAAACCTATCCTCCCTCACTCCGTCGTCAGTTTCAGGAAGATCTCTTCCAGGCTCATGCCCACGGGTCGCATCTCCAGGAGCCGCCAGCCGCCCTTGACCACGCGGTCGGCCAGGTCGGCGCGGCGGTCGGCGCCCAGGGTGCATTCCACTTCAAAGGCCCCGTTCCCCAGGGCCTCCACAGCCGTGACCCCCTCCACGCTGCGCAGGGCCTCCACCAGGTGGGCCAGGCGGGCGGTGTCCTCGCCGGCGGTGGCCACCTGCAGGTAGACCCGCTCCGCCCCCTTGAGGCGGGCCGTGAGGCGCTCGGGGGTGTCTTCGGCCACCAGTTCGCCCTCGTTGATGATGAGGACCCGCTCGCAGACCTGCTCCACTTCTGGCAGGATGTGGGTGCTGAGGATGATGGTGTGGTCCTCCCCCAGGCGGCGGATCAGTTCCCGCACCTCAATGATCTGCTTGGGGTCCAGGCCGATGGTGGGTTCGTCCAGGATGAGGACCTCCGGGTCGTGGATGAGGGCCTGGGCCAGGCCGACCCGCTGGCGGTACCCCTTGGAGAGTTTGTGGATGGGCTGCTCGGCCCGGTCGCTCACGTTGACGATCTCCATCACCTCGTCGGCACGGGTGCCGGGCCTGGCGACGCCGCGGATGGTGGCCATGAACTCCAGGTAGCCCCGCACCGTCATCTCCCCGTAGAGGGGGACGGTCTCCGGCAGGTAGCCGATGCGCCGCCGCACCTCCAGGGAGTCGTGGAAGACGTCGTAGCCAGCCACCGTGGCCTTGCCTTCGGTGGGGGGGAGGTATCCGACGAGGATGCGCATGGTGGTGGTCTTCCCGGCGCCGTTGGGCCCCAGGAAGCCCACGACCTCGCCCTTCTCCACCTGGAAGGAGACGTTGCGCAGGGCCGGCACATCCCCGTAGTACTTGGTCAGCCCTTGCACCTGGATCACCTGGGTTTCACCTCCTTAGGGGTAGTTTGGGGACGCGGCGAAAGGGTGGAGGGAAGGGGGCCGGCCATACCGCTCTTGGCCCCAGCCTCCGCTCGCATCCCGGTGCAACAGCCTCCAGAGTACCACAAAGAGATTAACTCCAGATTAAGAGAGCATCGCCGAGGGCACCAAGCCCTTCACTGAAGCTCCTTTCTCTGTGCCCCCCTCAGGCTCCCTCCCGAAAGATGTACACCCCATCCTCTACCGGCCAGGCGCGCCCGCAGCCCGGGCACTGGCAGGCTTCGGGGCTCTCCTCCAGCGGAGCATGCCCACAGGCTGGGCAGCGGAAGAGGGGGCCTTCCGCCAGGGAGCCTCCCCGCAGGGCGCGGGCCCGCACGAACACGCTGGGCGAGTAGGCCCCCCAGCGGGCGGTGGGCTGGAGCCAGCCGTCCAGCGCGGCCAGGACCCGCGGTGGGACGACCTTCTTCAGCGCCGGAAGCCGGAAGTAGGAGACGGCGCGCGTCCGTTCCACGAGGAAGCCGGCCTCCTGCAGGCGCTCCAGCATCCAGGCCGGGTGGAAGTTGAAGTGCAGTTCCGCGAACTCCCACGGTTCGGGCGAGAAGGGGCTCCATGCCTGCCGGCCCAGGGCGCGCCGGGCGATGGCCTTGAGGTTGCGCTTGTTGGCGAACTCCAGGACCGCCGAGCCACCTCCGCACAGGACCCGGGCCACTTCCCCCAGGGCCCTGGGCACGTCCCGCAGGTGGTGCAGGACCCGGACCATGAGCACGGCGTCCACGGCGCCCTCTACCAGGGGCAGGGCGTAGGCGTTGGCCACCACATAGCGGTACCGCGGGGAGGTCCCCAGGCGGGCGCGCGCCTCCTCCAGCAGGGAGCGCGCGTAATCCACCAGGATCACCTGGTCAAACCGGTCGTAGAACTCCGAGAGGCGGCCGAAGCCGGCGCCGATATCGGCCAGACGGGTCCCGCGGGCCGGCAGGAGCGCGCGCAGGGCTATGCGCTCGGCCAGGTCTTCGTAGTCCCGGCCCTGGCCCCAGAAGGCGGTGCGGTAGTCGCTCCCCTCGTAGGAGCAGACGGGCACCGGGGTCCCCCCGGCCTGGCCCCAGACGAGGTTCGGTTGTGCGTCCCGCTCTTGTCTCTGAAGGTCCAGCCCTCACCTCCGCGTGCCCTCGGGTGATCCAGAGGGGGAACTAAACATAGTATACCACGATTCTACAATTTTTTCAATAGCGCGGACGAGGGCTTGCGGCTACTGCTGGACCACAATAAAAAAATTCCGTTTTCGGCCGTGCAGGTCACGGTTGCAGTCTCATACGTAGGGGCGCACGGCCGTGCGCCCCTACCCAGGATTACATATCGTCAAAAACCACCGTGGCGCAGTACTACGATGCAGCCAAGAAAGCGTCACTGGCTGGTTGATGCGCTGGGATTGGTGTGGAGGTGAAGGAGCCGGCCTTTTTAGGGCAGGTACGGGTCCCTCGGCTCACGACCAGCCGGGGACGATCCCAGATAGGCGCACCGCCATCACCAGCACGGCCAAGGCGAACACCGGCTTGATCCAGCGCTCCCCCTTTTCCACGGCCAGGCGGCCCGCCACCCACCCGCCAGCACCGTTCCCCACCGCCAGCACCACCCCCACCACCCAGTCCACCTTCCCCTCCAGGGCGAAGACGGCCAGGGCGAGCAGGGTGTACACCGCGCCGATGAACACCTTGTGGGCGTTGACCCACACC
>DAOTYM010000118.1:0-2382 GCA_034434775.1 Anaerolineae bacterium
CGGGAGACGCCGAGGACCTGCTCACCTTCCCAGAGTACCACACCTATGCGGAATGGGTCTGGACGCCCAGCCTCTCGTGGGCCCCAGATGGGCGGTATCTGGCCTGCACCGTCCACGCCGCTGGGCCCGGGGACCTCATCCCCCAAGATAGCCCCCTCTTCCACGTATACGGGGTGCGGTTGGATGGGCAGGTCAAGGCCCCTCTGGCGGAGGGGGTGGGGATGTGGGCCAACCCGCAGTGGGCCTGGACGGCCTCCGGGCCGTGGGCCATCGCCTATGGCCAGAGCCGCAGCCCCACCAGTTCCCAGGAGAGCCAGTACGACCTGTTCCTCATGGACCGGGACGGGAGCGACAAGGTGCGCCTCTTCCCTCCCGCCCTGGAAGACCCGGGGCTGGTAGCCCCGCAGTTTGCCTGGTCGCCGGACGGGACCCACCTGGTGGTGGTCTGGCAGGGCGACCTGTACCTGGTGGATGTGGCCACGGGGCAGGCCCACCAACTCACCGCCGACGGCAACAGCGGACACCCTCGGTGGTCCCGCTGACCGTTCCCCCAGAGCCACCCGTGGTCGCGGCAAGAGGTCCCCGGTGGGGATGCAGCCGATGTCCGCATCGGCACCCTGGCGGACGGGAGACCCAGAAGTGAAGGACCGGATTCTCCTGATGGCGAAGGACGAAGCCTCGGCCCAGGCGACGCGCCGAGTGCTGGAGGAGGCAGGGTTCCGCGTGACGGTGGTGTTCGCGGAAGAGGCCCTGGCCCAGGCTGCCCAGGAAGAGCCGCCAGACCTCGTGGTGCTGGACGTGCCCTTCCCCGGCGACGAGGGCCTGCGCGCCTGCCAAGTCCTGAAGGGCGACCCCCGGTGCGCCCGCATCCCCCTGGTGGCGCTGGTGGGAACCTTCGCCCCGGAGGAGGCTGAGGCGGAGGCCATCCTGATGCGGAAGGCCGATGCCTGCCTCTGCAAGCCCCTGGAGCAGGAACTGCTGGTGGGCCAGGTGAGGGAACTCCTGGGCGAAGCCGCCGGCCCCCATTGGGAGGAAGCTCCTCGTACCATCCTCGTGGTGGACGACGACGCCCAGGCCGTGGAGGCCGTGCGCCGGGCCGCGGAGCGGGAAGGGCACCGCGCTGTGCAGGCCGCCTCGCCGGAGCAGGGCCTGAACCTGGCCCTCTCCCTGGGGCCGGACCTCATCCTGGTGGGCGCAATGCTCGGGGGTGCAGGGCCCCTCAACCTGGTGGCCCAACTGCGGCGGGCGGCCCCGGAGGTCCCCATCGTCCTCATGGCCCCTCCGGGGCTGGAAGGCCCCGTGGCGGAGGCCCTGGAGGAGGCTGCGGATGGCCTGGTCGCCAAGCCCCTGAGCCCGGGCGACCTGAGGGCCCTCCTGCGCCAACAGCTCCTGCTCCGGCGCCTCCGTCAGGAGGGGCAGGAGCGGACGCGGCAGGCTCGGGAGGTGAAGGACCGCCTCCTGGAGCGGCACCTGCTCCTGGGGCAGGAGCACAAGCGCCTCCAGCAGGCCTACAGGCGGCTCCAGGAGGAGACGGCAGGCCGGGAGAGTTTCTTTGAGATGGTCATCCACGACCTCCGCAACCCCCTGGGGGTGATCGTCGGGGCACTGGAGGTCCTGCAGCAGGAGTGGCTCCAGGCTGCTCCGCCTGACCTGCAGGAGGTGCTGCGCTCGGCCGAACAGAGCGCCCTGCAGATGATGGCCCTCGTGGACAACGTCCTGGGCATTGAGCGCCTGGAACGAGGGCGCATCCCCCTGGACCGCGGCGAGGTGGACCTCCTGGACCTCATCCGTTCCACCACGCCCCTGGTCAGGGCGCGCCTTGCGGCCAAGGGCCTCACCCTGGTGGAGGACCTGCCGGAGACCTTGCCCCAGGTCTGGGCAGACTGGGGCATCTTGGCCCGGGTCCTCCTCAACCTTCTGGACAACGCCATCAAGTTCACCCCCTCGGGCGGCACCGTCACCCTCTCCGCCGCGTACGAAGGGGAGAAGGTCCAGGTGACGGTGAGCGATACGGGGGTGGGCATCGCCCCCGCAGACTGGGACCGCATCTTTGAGAAGTTTGAGCGGGTCCGCAGGCCGGGCATGCCCCAGGAGTTGGGCTCCGGCCTGGGCCTCGCCTTCTGCAAACTGGCCGTGGAGGCCCATGGCGGCAGGATATGGGTGAGAAGCGAGGAAGGGGTAGGAAGCCAGTTCTCCTTCACCCTGCCCGTAAGTGGCGAAGGGAGCGCCTTCCCTCCGAGGGCGTAGAGACGGGAGCGGGCGCTCCCTCCAAGATCGGCGTCTTGCTGGCCCCCTTCCGCTGGCTGGTCGGAGAGGCGCGTCGCCTGGTCGCCGTGGGCACGGTGCAGGAGGCCTTCGTCACCCTCTTCCTGCTGGCCCTCT
>DAOTYM010000119.1:0-2593 GCA_034434775.1 Anaerolineae bacterium
CCCAAGGCCTGTGGACCGACCTTCCGCCCATGCCCACGCGGCGGGGGTTTGCCGGGGCCGCGGCCTTGGGGGAGGCCATCTTCGTCGTGGGCGGGTACGACGGAGAGCGGGAACTGAACGTCTGCGAGCGCTTTGACCCGCGGGACGCGACCTGGCACCCCTGTGCGCCCATGAGGGTGCCGCGGGCCGGCGCGGGCGTGGCCGCGCTGGGGGAGTCCCTCTACGTCATCGGAGGGGGCTGGCAGACCTACCTGGCCTTCAACGAGCGGTACACGCCTGCCACCGACTCGTGGGCAACCTTTGAATCGCCCATCCTGGGGGAGTGGCGGCTCCTGGGGACGGCGACCCTGGAGCCCTACATCTACGCCGTGGGGGGCGTGAGCGGCCAGGTCCTGAGCGCCACCCAGGCCTACCAGGCCCAGTTCCGCATCCTCCTGCCCGTCGCGCCGTAGGCTGCCCAGGGCGGCCGCCTATTCCTCGTCGGCCCATCCCTCGTCCAGCAGGTCCACGGGGATGGCCTCGCCCTCTTCCCCGCCAGGCTTTCCCCGCGCCCGCTCCAGCGCTGCCTTCTCCGCCTTCAGTTGGTCGTAGATGCGCCCCAGGCCCGTGCGCAGTTTGGATTGCAGGCGGTCGCGGCGCCCCGTGGGCTTGGAGAAGATGGGCATCAGTTCCTCCACCAGGGCTGCGGTGGCCTCCGCCTTGGGCTTGCCCGCCAGGAGGTAGGCCCGCACCTTCCGCCGCGCCGTGCGCAGGTACTCGGAGAGGACCTGGGTGTCCTCCGGCGTGGCCAGGGGGCCGTGGCCCGGGACCACCACCTTGGGGCGCATCCGCCGGATCAACTGGAGGGCATCCAGCCATTCCTTGGTGTCGGCCTGGGCCATATAGGGGTGGTAGCCGAAGACGAAGCAGTCGCCAGCGAAGAGGACCTCCGCATCGGGCACGTAGACGATGGTCGTGGCTGGGGTGTGGCCGCCCACGTGGATCAACTGGATCTCGCGGCTCCCCAGGTGCAACGTCAGCCGGTCGCCCACGGTGATGGTGGGGGGGACGATGCGCAGGTTCAGGAGTTCCCGTGCCGCCTTGGGGTTCCGCCGGCGGAAGGATTCGGAGATGCGCTGGCGGAAACTGTCGCTGTAGCCCATCATCTCCTTCCAGGCGTATTCGTGGGCGATGACCGGCGCGTCAAAGTGCTGGTTCCCCAGGCAGTGGGCCTTGTGGTGGTCCGTGTTGATGACGAACCGGACCGGCTTGTTGCTCAGGGCGGCGACCTCGTCCCGCCACTCCCGCGCCTCGGCGGGGACCAGGGGCGTATCCACCAAAACTGGGCCTTCGTCCGTGAGGATGACGCCGAGGTTGGCCCCGGCCTCCACGATCCTGGCGTACACGCCAGGTCCGACCTCCTGGAGCGTGTTGCGCTTCATCCGTCCCTCCTTGTGGGGTTCCCCGAGGAGCCCACCTGTCCCAGGCGCTCCCATGCCAGGTCCAGGGCCTCCGCGGCACGGGCCCCGGCAAACCCGCCTCCCTGCGCCAGCCTCGGCCCCCCGCCTCCGCCGCCCCCCACGGCCCTCGGCACCTCCCGCAGGAGCGCGGCCATGTCCAGCGGGATGTCCTCCGAGCAGGCGAAGGCCAGTTGCCCGCGGTCGCCCCCCAGGGCCAGGAGGGCCACCACCCCTGGGCGCGCTGTGAGGCGCTGGGCCATCCACTTCAGCGTCGTGGCCTCGCCCTCCGGGAGGAGGTGCCGCACTACCTTCCACTCCCCCACCTGCGGCGCAGCGGCCAGCAGCGCCTCCGTCTCGGCGTCCAGCACCCGCTCCCGCAGGTCCTTGGCCTCCTTGCGGGCGGCGCGGAGGTCCTCCTGCAGGCGGGCCACCGCGTCGGGGAGGTCCCCCAGGCCCACCGTCAGGGCGGCCATGAGGACGCTGGTGATGCGGATGCGCTGGCGGTGGTCCCGGGTGGCCCGGTGCCCGCAGAGGAAGTGGACCCGCGACTCCTGGCCCCGGTGCTCCACGCGCACGATGGCGATGGGGCCCACCTCGCCCGTGCGGCGGACGTGGGTGCCGCCGCAAGCGGAAGAGTCAAACCCCTCCACTTGCACCACGCGGACCTCACCCCGGACTGCCGGAGGCTTGCGCAGGGGGAGGGCCGCCACCTCCGCCTCGGAGAAGAAGGCCGCCCGCACGGGGCGGTCCTGGAAGACGACCTCGTTGGCCAGGGCCTCGGCCCGCTCCAGCGCCCCGAGGTCCAGGCCGGCCACGTCCAGGTCAATGGTGGACGCCTCGTCCCCCAGGTGGAAGCCCACCGTCTCCGCCCGGAGGACCTGCCAACAGGCCTGCGAGAGGATGTGCTGGCCCGTGTGCTGCTGCATGTGGTCAAAGCGGCGCGCCCAATCCACCCGGCCCTGCACCTCGTCTCCCTCCAGGGGCCTGTCCAGGATGTGCACCACCTGGCCCCCCGGGTCCTCCTCCACCGCCACGACCTGGGCCCCGTTGAGCCGCCCTGTGTCGTGGGGCTGCCCTCCCGAGGTGGGGTAGAAGGCGGTGCGGTCCAGCACCACGGCGGGGCGGCCATCCCAGGTGCGGCGCTCCACGACCCG
>DAOTYM010000120.1:0-6824 GCA_034434775.1 Anaerolineae bacterium
AAGAGCCGTTAAGGTCTTCCCTTTGTAAAAACGAGTCAACCCTGCCTTGGCCCCGAACCTCCTGAAAGGAACGGGTTTCCATCCCCCAACGCCCATTCGGAGTCCCCGAAAAGGGCAAACCCGGCCAAAGTTGCATTTGGCTTTGAGTGCGTTTAGATGTATAATTACTTTGTTGCAAACGGATGAAGGAACGAACACACGAGCGGCTTGCGCCTACATGGCCCGTTCGTGCATTCGTTAGCCATTGGTTGACGGCCCTCTTCCAGGCGGTCAGGTGCGCTCCTCCTGGCACACCTGCCCACCTTTGCGGTTGAGCAGTGCGGAGTGAGGGAAACTGTGTGGGGAGGATGCGCATGGCACAAGCGGGTGGGGGACGCAGGGTCTGGCTCTGGCTGGCACTGGCGGCCGTCCTGGTGGCGGCTGGGACCGTCACGCTGCACGCTCAGAGCAAGGCCTTCTTCTGGCGGCAATTCAATGTAGAGATCTGGGTCCTGGATAACGGCGACCTGCGCATCCGCGAGGTCCAGGAGATAGAGTTCACCTCCGGGAGTTTCTCCTTCGGCTTCCGCTACTGGCCCATGGACCGCCTGGAGGCCATCACCGACCTCTCGGTGTCGGAGCCCGGGCATCCCTACACGCCAGGGCAAGGGCCGTACCAGTTCACGACCTACACGGAAAGCGGCAACTTCTACGTCAAGTGGTTCTTCCCCCCCGTCCAGGACGAAACCCGGACGTACACCCTGGAGTACACCGTCAAAGGCGCCCTGCGGATCTACGAAGGCGGGGACCAGGTCTGGTGGAAGGCGGTCTTCGCCGACCGCGACTTCCCGGTCCTCTCCTCCTTGGTGACGGTGCACTTGCCCGCCCCCTTCGGGGCGGACGAGGTGAAGTTTGAGGCCTACGGCGCCGAGGCCACCAGCGCGCGCGTGGATGCCCAGACGGTGGTCTTCACTTCCGTGGGCGAAATCCGGCCGGGCCAGGAACTGGAGGTCCGCGTCCAGTTCCCCCACGGCGTGGTGAACGCGGCCAAGCCGGCCTGGCAGGAGGCTGACGACCGCAAGCGGGAGTACGACGAGCGCTGGCGGCCCCTGGTGAACCTGGCCCTGGGCACGTTGGGAGGGCTCATCGCCGTGGCAGGGTCCCTGGGGGTCCTCCTCCTGTGGTACCTGCGGGGGCGGGATGTGCCGGTAGGGGTAGCCGCAGAGTACATCCCCGAGCCCCCCTCGGACCTGCCTGCCGGCCTCGTGGGGGCCCTGGTGGACGAGAAGGCGGACATGGAGGACATCGTCGCCACGATTGTGGACCTGGCCCGGCGCGGCGTCCTGCGGATTGAGGAAATCCGGGAGGCGGGGTTCCTGGGGATCGGGGCGAAGAGGGACTTCGTCTTCCGCCGGTTGGAAGAACGGGTTCTCTTACGTCCTTATGAGAAGTATCTCCTGGATCAACTTTTGGGGGGTGCGGCTCAGCGCCGCCTCTCGGACCTGAAAGAGCGCTTCTACACCGCCCTTCCGCAGATCAAAACGCTCCTCTACAAGGACCTGGTGGACCTGGGGTACTTCCCCCGCAGCCCGGAGGGCACCCGGCAGATATACCTGTTCCTCGGCCTTGCCGGCCTTGGGGCCGCCTTCGTGGGGTTCTTCGTCCTTCCCCCTCTCCTGAGCGCCTATACTAGCGCGGCGTTCTGCCCTCCAATAGGGCTGGCGTTGGCTGCTGTGGCCCTGATCGTCGCCTCGCCCTTCATGCCCCGCAAAACGGCCAAAGGCTCGGAGGAAGCGGCGAAGTGGAAGGCCTTCCGGGAGTACCTGAGGCAGATTGAAAAATACGCCGACCTAAAAGAGAGCAAGGAGATCTTTGAGCGGTTCCTTCCCTACGCCATCGCCTTCGGGCTGGAGAAGGGGTGGGTGCAGAAGTTCGCCGCCGTGGGAACGCCTGCACCGTCCTGGTGGGGCTCCTATGGGCAGCCCACACCCAGGCCGTGGAGCAGGCCCAGGCCCTCGGGGCAGGGGGCGGCTGGAGGCTCCGGACACCTGGGCGCCCCGCCCATCTCGGAGGGCCACCCCTCGCTGGAGGGGATGAGCGAGGGGATGTTCACCTCGCTGGAGAGCATGAGCAACGGCCTCTTCTCCATGCTGGAATCCGCATCCCACACCCTCGCCAGCGCGCCCTCGTCCAAGGGCGGCGGTGGCGGAGGAGGATGGAGCGGTGGCGGAGGCGGCGGTGGGGGAGGAGGTGGCGGAGGCGGTGGCGGCTTCGGCTAAACCCTGCCACGGCCCAATGGCGATTCGGAGGGGGCAGACACGATGGCGAACACCGGCAAGACGTTGGGCATCATCCTCATGGCCGTGGGCGTAGGGGCCTGCGCCCTGGGGGCGGCCTTCTTCGGCCTTGGGGCGGCTTCGGGAAGGGCGACCTATGCCATGGTGCTGGGGTTTGGGCTCCTGTTCCTGGCCCTGGTGGCCCCCCTGGTGGGCATCGGCGCGTTCCTCTATGTGCGGGGCCGCCGGGAGGAGGCGCAACTGGCCACCGCCAGGAAGGAGCGCCGCATCCTGGACATGGTCCAGACCCGCGGCCAGGTGCAGGTGAGCGACCTGGTGCTGGAACTGCAGGCCGATGTGGACCAGGTCAAGGCCTGGATCTACGACTTGGTGGGCAAGGGCCTCTTCACCGGGTACATCAACTGGGATGAGGGCATCCTCTACTCTCGGGAGATCTCCCAACTGCGGACCAACCGCTGCCCGCGGTGCGGCGGCGAGTTGGGATTGGGAGGCAAAGGGATCGTGCGCTGCCCCTATTGCGGCACGGAGATCTTCCTGGCCTAGGGGGCATGCGCCAGCCGCAAGCGGTCGCGGCGCAGGACAGAAAGGAAGGGACCGATGAGCCTGAAGGACAAGATGAAGGCGGACCGGAACGCCCTGGACGAACTGGTGGCCAAGATTCCCGGCTTCCGGGGCTACAAGGAGCGGGAGGTGCGCCGCGATGCGGACCGCGTGCTCCGGCAGCACGTCTCCGGGTTGCTGGAGGAACAGCGCAAGCGCCTCAACGAGCTCCAACTGCAGTTGCTGGAGGGGGGCCGGGTGGACCTCCTGGACGACCTGGAACGGGTCGGCACGAAGGTGCAGGGGGTGATCAACCGCCTGAGGACGGCGGCCTACGGCTATGCCGGGCTCTTTGACGCGGTCAAGGTGAACGAGGAGCAGCTGGATGCCCTCTACCGCTTTGACGAGAAGCTCCTCAGCCTGGTGGGCGACCTGCGCGACGCGCTGGACCGCCTGGGAGAGGCCCTGGACGCTGGCGAAGACCTGGGTGGGGCCCTCAAGCACCTGAAGAAAGCGGCAGATGGGCTGGCGAGCACCGTCCGCAAGCGGGAGGAGGTGGTCGTGGGGGAGGTGCTGCCAGACCTCCCTGCCCAGGAAGAGGCCGAGGCCCCAGGCGAGCCCGAGGGCACGCCTCCCAACGAGTGAGGGAAACAAGAGAAAGGACCTGAGGAGGTTACACCATGGCGCGGATTTTTGACGTGATTGAGGCCCCGGATATGGGGCCGAAGGAACTGGTGCGGCGGTTCCCTCCCTCCGGGGCGGGCGACTTCCGCCTCGGCAGCCAGGTGATCGTCCGCGAGAGCCAGGCCGCTGTCTTCTTCCGGGATGGGAAGGCGTTGGACACCTTCGGGCCGGGCCGCCACACCATCACCACGGCCAACATCCCCCTGCTGATCGGCCTCATCGGCAAGGCCTTCAGCAACCGCTCGCCTTTCACGGCCGAGGTCTACTTCGTCAACCTGCGGGAGATGCTGGATATGCGCTGGGGCACGGCAGAGGCCATCACCGTCCCCGACGCGCGCTTCGGCATGGCCCGGCTGCGGGCTTTCGGGCGCTACTCCATGCAGGTCACGGCCCCCCAGACCTTCGTCAATACCGTGGTGGGGCAGCAGGGGCTGTACCAGACCGCCCAGATTGAGGACTTCCTCCGCGGGATCGTCCTGAACCGCCTCACGGACCTCCTGGGCGAACTGCAGAAGCCCCTCTTGGAACTCCCCAAGTACTACGAGGAGATCTCGGCCGGCGTGCGGGCCAAGATCGCCGATGAGTTTGAGAAACTGGGCCTCACGGTGAAGACCTTCGTCGTGGAGTCCATCAGCCCCACCGAGGAGATGGCGAAGGCCATTGAAGAGCGCATCCAGGTGGACGTCCTCGGCGGGGTGGGGGACTTTGAGG
Organism: Anaerolineae bacterium; assembly: GCA_034434775.1. Lineage (GTDB taxonomy): Bacteria > Chloroflexota > Anaerolineae > DTPP01 > DTPP01 > DAOTYM01. The sequence goes on from DAOTYM010000120.1 coordinate 4,212, forward strand.
CCATCCAGCGGGCCAAGGCCCTGCGGGAAGCGGCCCAGGCCAGCGGCGAAGGGGGCTTGGCTGGGCTGGGGGTGGGCCTGGGCGCGGGGATGGCCCTGGGCCAGGCCTTCGGCCAGCAGCCCGCTCGCCCGCCTGAGCAACCGGCGGCTGCAGCCACGACGTGCCATCAGTGTGGGCAACCGGTTCCCGCGGGGGCCAAGTTCTGCCCCAACTGTGGTGCAAAGCAGGAGGAGGGGGGAAAGTTCTGCCCAGAATGTGGAAAGCCAGTGCCAGCCGGGGCCAAGTTCTGTCCCAACTGCGGCGCGAAGCAGCCCTAGCGCTCGGCGCGGAAAAGGCTCAATAATAGAAAGATCGGTAGGTCACGCCCAGGAGGCGTGACCTACCGTTTCCTCTCCCGTGGGCGGTGTTGGAGCCTGACGGTGTTCCAGGTCGCCGAGGCGAGCGCGCTTACGGGATGCACAACCTCTGGCCTGCGTAGATCAGGTTCAGGTTGTAGATGCGGTTGGCGCTGGCGATGGCCCAGGGGCTGACGCCATAGAGGCGCGAGATGCTCCAAAGCGTCTCGCCCCACCGCACGATGTGCACCCGGGAGCACGGAGGTGGCGGCGGCGGTGGAGGCGGCCAGCCCCCGGGGCAGATCCAGAGGACGGTGCCAGCCCGGATGTAATTGGGGTTGGCGATGCCGTTATCGGCAGCGATGCGGGCCACCGTCGTGCCGTACCGCCATGCAATGCTGTAGAGGGTGTCGCCCCAGCGGACGGTGTAGTAGAAGCAACCGTCAACCTTGGGGGGAGCGGCGGCAGCAGTGAGGGGCAACGACGCCATCATGATGACGATGGCCAGGGCCACCGATGCGGCCCGCCAGAGGGAGCTCTTGTTCATAGCCGAACCTCCTTGCGTGAACCTGCTTGCTATCCTGCAGACGTTTTAACCTTGGCCGGGTCGGGGGTGCTGCCCGGCCCTTCGGATCACGAGCCCCCAGTACCACAAGACCCCACCAGGCAACCCCACGGGGTGTGAGGCGACTCTGGACATAAGTATACCACACTTCTTGGCTAACTTCAACTTGTTAGACGCAGAAACAGGGGCCTGGGTTCCCTTTCCCTCACCCTTGACGGGGTCGCGGCACGGCACGGAAGACAATCTCTTACAAAACTCCAACATTGCTCCAATGCAATTCCAACACGTCCTCCCTACAATAGGGGCGGATTGCACAAGAGAGCACCTTCCCCCTCAGGGTGCGAGAGTCAGATCACCATCCGACGAAAGGAGGTGAAGCACGATGGCAGATATCGTCCGCTGGGAACCGTTCGGCGAACTGATGTCCCTGCGGGAGGCGATGGACCGCCTCTTTGAGGAGAGCATCGTGCGACCGCGCAGCCTGCTGGCCCCCTTCTTCACCGAGGCCATCGCCGTGGATATGTACGAGACCGATGATGCAGTCGTGGTCAAGGCCGCTGTGCCGGGCGTCAAGCCCGAGGACCTGGATATCAGCGTGAGCGGCGACGTGCTGACCATCCGCGGCGAGGTGAAGCAGGAGGAGGAGGTCAAGCGGGAGAACTACATCCGCCAGGAGCGCCGGTACGGAGCCTTCTGCCGCCAGTTGCCCCTGCCCACCAGCGTGAACGTGGACAAGGCGACGGCGGAGTTTGAGCACGGCGTCCTGCACCTCGTCCTGCCCAAGGCCGAGGAAGTGAAGCCGAAGTCCATCAAGATCAAGAAGAAAGAGTAAAACCCCCTGCTGGGTAGCGAAACCATCGGGGCTCCCGGGCGCAGGTCCGGGAGCCCCCTGAGGCCATGCCAGACCTACCGCAAACCCTATGGATGACGCGTGGGCAGGCCTCGGCATGGCCGCGGACGGCGAAAGGAGGGATACGCCATGACCATGTCGCTGTGGGAGCCAATGCGGGAACTGATCACCGTGCGGGACATGATGGACCGCCTGCTGGAGGAGAGCTTCGTCCCCGCCAGGCGGCGTTGGGAGCGCGAGGACCGCAGCCCCAGGAAGCTGCCCGTGGACGTCTACACCACCGAGGACGAGATCGTGGTCCAGGCCCCCATGCCCGGGGTGAACCCCGAGGAAGTGGACATCACCATGGAAGGGGACACCCTGACCATCAAAGGCGAGGTCAAAGCGCCGGTGGAGAACGTGGACTACGTGATGCAGGAGCGGTGGTACGGGCCCTTCTCGCGGAGCCTCGTCATCAACGTGCCCGTGGATCCCGATAAGATTGAGGCAACCTTTGAGAACGGCCTCCTGACTGTGGTCATTCCCAAGGCGGAAGAGGTCAAGCCCAAGGCGATCAAAGTGCGCACCAAGAAGTGACCTCCCGGGTCCCGGGGGGCGCGGCATCGCCCGCTGCCCCCTAGGACCTTTGCTTTCCGCAACTTCTGCCAACGTTCCGGCCTGAAGGCCGGGTCCAACCCTAAAACCCAAACATCCAAACCCAATCTAGAGAGGAGGTTCTGCAATGGCTGTGCGAGTTCGTCCTCTGGGAGACCGCGTGGTGGTGGAACCAATTGAGCAGGAGGAGAAGACGCCCAGCGGCATCATCCTGCCCGAGACGGCCAAGGAGAAGCCCCAGGAGGGGAAGGTCATCGCCGTGGGGCCCG
>DAOTYM010000121.1:0-4096 GCA_034434775.1 Anaerolineae bacterium
TTTCGGTTAGAAGATGCCAGCGAAGGTCAGCTAGTTCATCCTTGCGGAGGAACGTGTCGGGAACGATGTAGCTGCAATTGCCACCTTCGCAAGTCCTGAGAATTGCAAGCCGCATGAAAGCAGCGTACGAATCAGCCCCGACTTTATAAAGGTTCTCAATGCAACGTTTGTCGTCTGGCTCAAACGTTGCTCCCCACGGCGGGTTCCCCACCACGGCGTCAAAGCCGGGGTTCTCCTTCCACGCGGCTCGCTTCAGGTCTATGAAGACCTCCGGGAACTCCAGGTCCCAGTGGAAAAAGCGCTTCTCCCGCCACAGGCGCTGGGCCTCCCGCATCACGGTGCGGTAGGGTTCGCCCACCGCCTCCGGGCCCAACTTCATCACGTCCGGCCCGTAGAGGGTCAGGAACTCCCGGGCGTGCCGCACGCCGAAGTGCTGGGCCACATAGATATCCAGCAACTGCTTGTAGGGCGTGGCCGCCTCGTCAAAGCCGCGGAAGAGGTCCTCGCTCTTCTCCACCTCTTCGTAGGTGGCATCGCTGAGGAGGGTGATGCCCCGCATGATCTCCGCCGCCCGCAGGAGGCCGGTGAAGGGGCCGGTGAGGAAGGTCATCTGGCCCGTGGAACCGGGCGCGGCCATCTCCCGCTCCACCTCCCGGGCCATGGCCCCGATGAGGGAGTTGCCGCAGCGCAGGTGGTGGTCCAGGAAGGACAGCGGCGCGCCCACGGTGAAGGTGTGCAGCCACAGGCTCACCTTGGCCAGTTCCACGGCCATGGGGTTCAGGTCCACGCCGTAGATGCAGCGCTTCATCACCACCCGCTGCAGGAGTTGGGTGTCGTCCAGGCGGGCCGGGTCCACGGCGATCCCCTGGGCGGCGAGGCTTTCCACGATGTCCTCGCGCACCTGGGCCAGCATCTCCAGCACGGGGTTGTGCTCGGGGTACTGGTTCAGGATGTCCACAAGGCCGTCCGTGAGGAAGTCCACCGCCTCCACCAGGAAGTGGCCGCTACCCATGGCCGGGTCGCAGACCTTGATGTCCAGGAGCGCCTCGCGGGCCTGGTCCTGCAGCCGCTCCAGTTCCTGGCGCAGGGCCCGCACGCCCGCGGCCTGGCGGGGGTCGGCCAGGCGCTGGCGGACCTCTTGGATGCGCCCCATCAGTTCGCCGAAGCGGGCGGCGCGCTCTTCCAGGATGGGGCCGAGGGTGTGGCGCACGATGTACTTGACGATGTAGTCGGGGGTATAGTAGGAGCCGGTGGCCTTGCGCTCGCCCTTGTCGGTCTGGAGGCGGACTTCTCCTCGGGCCGCGTCGTCCACCACCAGGCGGTGCTCCAGGAGGCCCTCGTAGATGGCCCCGAGGTGGCGCACGTCCAGGTAGCCGTAGTCCACCGGTTCGCCGTCGGCCCGGTAGAGGCGGTCCAGGGCCTGGGCCAGGAAGCGATCGGCCATCTTGTGGTGGGCCAGGAACCAATTGGCGGAGTGCTTCTCCCGCTCGTCGGTGTTGCGGAAGGCGAAGTGGAAGAGCCCCCCGTTGTAACGGGGGAGGCCCAGGCCGCGGTCGCCCTGGTCCACCAGGCGGAAGAGGTTCAGCAGGCGGTCGTAGAAGTCGGTGGAGGTCTCGCCCAGGGGCTCCCGGCGGTCCACCTTGTCGGCGATCTCCCGGGCCAGGGAGGTGAGGCTCTTGCTGCGGTAGCCGGGGTTGTCCATGGGGAGGAGGCCGCGGGCCTCGGCGTAGAAGAGGAAGAGCAGTTTGTACAAGAACGAGAGGGTGGCTTCGTAGATGGCCTTGCGGGCTTCCTCACTGGTGACGTCTTCGCCGCGCGCTGCGCCATAGGCGGCGAAGCCACCGGCGAAAAAAGGGAACACCTCCTGGAAGACCAAGGTCTTGAGGCGGTCGCCGACGGTCTGGGCGTAGGTGGCGCTCCCCTCCCGCACCCGCTCCAGGAAGTTGCGGCCCTGGGCGTCCTTGCGGAAGGCCTCCCGCCGGAAGAAGAGCCAGAAGCGCTTGAAGGCCTCTGGGTCGCCCGCCTCCAGGAGGGCCACCAGGTCCACCTCGTAGAACTCCGTGGCGGTGGAGGAAGCCTGCCGGGAGTAAAGCCGCCAGTGGCGTCCGTTGGTGAGGATGCCCCAGTCCACCCCCGTCCCGATGAGGTAGTTGACGATCTGGAACGAGGGGTTGGTGTTCTTGAAGTCGTCGCGGGGGTCGTCCCGACGGACTTCGTTCAGGGGCCGTTCCCAGTACTTGGCGTCGGCCACCGCCACAGCGCGGGCATAGAAGGCTTGCTCCTCCTGCTGCAGGGCGTAGGCGTAGGCTTCCTCCTTGGTCTTCTCGTCGGCGAAGAGGGCGTAGTCGGGGCGCTGCGCCCGCCCGGCCCTCCTGGCGGCGGGCTGGGGCACGTAGGCGAAGCCCAGCACCTCAAGGACGGGGCGGATGAACTCCGCTTCCGTCTGGGCTTCGTTGCAGGCAAGGAGGATATCCCGCTTCTCCCGGTACAGGGCCTGGAGCCGGGCGAGGGGTTCCGCCACATCCTCGGCCCACTCGGGGTGCTCCTGGATGCGGTGCTCCAGGTAGTGCTCTGAGAAGAGGGACTTGGCAGCGGGGCGCGGGGGCGCGGGTTTGGGCCGCGGGGGGCGGGGAGGTGGCGCAGGCGGCTCGGGTTTGGGCGGCTGTGGCGCTGCAGGCGCGGCAGGCTCTTCCTGAGCGGGGCCAGGGACTTCCTCCTGGGGTGGGGTGACTGGCTCCGGCCCTGTGGGGAGGGCTTGGGGCCCCGGGGGCTCCACGCGCGGCCCTGACGGAACTTCCCCGGTGGTCTCGGTCGCTGGCCTTCGCTCCTCTCCCACCGGGAGGGGTGCAGGGGGCTCCGGGCCAGGGGAGCGTGGCTTCCTGGGGGGACGCCGCGTGGCGGGTGAAACAAGCGGCTTTGTTTGCCGCGCGATGCCCCGCTCCGGCTCAAAGCGGAAGTACCCCTCGCCCACGGGCACGAAGCAGCGGCGGGTGTAGAGTTCCGTAAGCACCGAGCGAGGCGAGCACATGCGGCAGCGGAAGAAGACGGCCTGGAAGAGGTCCTTCCAGTGGACCTTCCCCTCGGGGTCCAGGCGGGCCAGGTCCGGGAACGCGTGCCACATGGCGTCAAAGATGCTCAGGCCCGCCTCCTTCGCCTCCTGGAAGAGGGCTTCCAGGTCCTCAAAGCGCAGTTCGGCCTTGAAGAGGTGTGGGTCTCCCTCGTAGCGCATGGGGATCTCGGCCTCTTCCACCAGGAGCCGCCCCTCTTGCAACGACAGCAGCTTGCAGTGCACCAGGCGCGGCTCTGGGAGCGGCCGGGGGAAGAGGCGGTATTCGTAGTCTCCCAACCGCTCTAGCCACATATGGGTGCCGGCAGGGATGCCGCGGCTCAGGAAGCGGTCCGCGAACTCACGGACGTCTATGGCCTTGACGAGCTTCTCCTTCCTGGAGACGAGGCAGGGCAGAGGCTCGCCTTCCACCACCGTCACCTGCACCAGGAGCGGATCGTCGCCCGGGGGGAAGGCTAAGGCGAGGTCCCTCGTCAAGGGGAAGAAGGCCTCGTAGATGTGCTGGTAGGTCAGGGGTGGCAGGCGGATGGGACCGCGGGGGGCGGTCCGTCGCCACTGGTCCAAAGTCTGCGGCGGGCGGGGTGCTTCGGCTTCCGCGCCTTCGCCCATCTCCGCCAGAGCGGCGCGCGCTTCTTCCTCAAGTTTCACTTCCTCGTACGAGGCGAAGTCCGGCGTATCGTCCTCGCCCCGCTCCTGGGCGAGTTTGGAGCGGACCGCCGGCACTGGGGGCCGGCGCGCCACTTCCCGCCCCACGGCCCGCAAAACTTGGGCGGTCGTCCACCTCTGGCCCCCGAGGTCTCGGTAGCCAGCCTCCTGCAGGTGGAACTCCAGGGAGAAGCGGGCCACATCGCGGGGCACGCCTTTTGCCCAGCCTTCGGACTGGAAGTCGGCAAGCAGGTCGTCCAGGGTGAGGAAGAGGGCATTCCGTGAGACGAGGCCGGCAAAGCGCCGCTCCAGTTGCCAGCGGTCAGCGAGGGGAACCAGTTCGTCCCTCCGCAAGGCCTGGTCCCCTTGCAGGATCACCCCGAG
>DAOTYM010000122.1:0-5978 GCA_034434775.1 Anaerolineae bacterium
ATGAGGTCCTGGCGGGTCTGCTCCGAGACGGCGATGACCCGGGCCGCCCGCCGCGCGCTCAGGGGGACCAGGGTGCTCAGCATCCAGCGGTCCCGGGGCGAGAGGAAGTCCGGGAAGAACTCGTAGGAGATGTCGTGGACGGTGACCACCGTGGGACAGGGGCAGAGGGGCGGAGCCACATAGTTCACGTGGAGGAGGTCGGCACGCCAGCGGGCCGCGAGGAGGGGCATGGCCAGGGGCACCCGCAGGAAGGCGTTGCCCGGACGCACCCGTAGGATTTCGGCGTGGGGCGGGAGGTCTACTCTCGCCCGCAGGTGCTCCGGATGGGGCGTGATGAGGCCGTAGGTGTTCTCCTGGTCCAGCGCCAGGAGGTGGCGGACCAGGTTCAGGGTGTAGGTCTCGTTCCCCGTCTCCCGTTCCCCCACCATGTGGACGTCAATGGCGATGCGCATGGCTGGTCCCTGGGCTATCCCCCTTGCGTTTCGCTCCCCTGCCGCGTGAGCAGTTCAAAGTCGTGGCGTGTGAGCCTCCGGGTGGCCTGGACGAACCAGGCCCAATTTTTGCTCAAGTCGCGGCCCTGAAAGGCATCCAAGCGCTCTCGCAAGGTTCGGTCTATGATCACGGGGTTCTCCAGGTAGAGGTGCACTTCCTTCAGGTGGAAAACCCAAGGATAGTCCTCTGGGTGGCGGATAGAGGGATGGCGTTCCTTCTGGGGGGCACTGGCGACTCTCGCGTGGGCGACAACGCCGGTGCCAGTTGCATAGAAGCACATCCAATCCCCGGGTTTGAGGTGCTTGCGTCCCGGCGTGTTCTCGCCAAACGCATATACTTGTCCCCTGCCCACTACCCTTCCGATCACCTCCGCCGCTGTTTCCCCTACCTCGCCCCGAACTGGGGCGAGCCCGTACCCGGGCTCGCCCTCTTCAGCAGCAATCAGCGCCTCCCTGGCAGGCGTCTCGGTCTCCACTCTTGGCTCGGAGATCTCGGGCGTTGTGCCGGCCACAAGCCGGGTCATGAGGTCCACGAGGGTGTCCACCGTGGGGCCTGAGGGGCGCAGCACGGACAGGATATCTTCATGGCGCACCTCGTAAGTGTCCATCATTTCCGCCAGCGAGAGCAGGCTCTCTGCTGAGATGATGCGCAGTTGGTGGGTCCTCTTCTCGGCAATGATGGCGTTCTCCAATTGGCGTACCTCGGGGTCGGGCCGGCCCACAACGTAGAGCCCCAGGGCGTGGTCCCAATTGGGGATCTTGCCTTCGGAGATGAGGGCGTCCACGTAGCCCACCAGAGTTGCTGTCTTGATGGCGTAGGCCTCGGTGGTTTTGACCTCCACCACGATGTGGTGCCCTGTAGGGGATACCCAGAGGCCATCGTGGCCTGCCTGGCCCGGAACGCCCTGATACCGTCCGAATGTGACCTCAAACCCCAGGAAAGTCCCCAGATGGTTGACCAAGTCCTGCAGAGCACGGTTGTACTGGGGCCCTGAGGTCCGGAGGCACTCTTCCACATAGTCGCGGAGCATCCCTACCTCACGCACGTTCTCCCTCAGAAAGCGGCGGAACCGTTCCCGCGGTTGGTCCTCTCCAGGAGAGTCATCCAACTTGCCAACCAGGTCCAAAATCTGCCCCAGGGCCAACGCTGCCATCTGTCTACCTCCTGTGGTCTGCGCCTACCTGTGGCCACCATATCCATTATACCACACGGCGCTGCAAGACGCTCTCGGCCTGGAAGCCGCGCCCCGTCGGAGGCAACGTGCGTCGCCCCCAATAGACCTCCCCCTCCGTTCTCACAGCCTTCCCTTCTCCACCGCGGAGGGCGGGGAAGGTGGTGGGACCTGTAGGGGCGATTCGTGAATCGCCCCTACAGACCTCTCCTCGCCCCTGACGCCTGCGCCAGCAGCGCCTTTGCCTGTCCTCCTGTGCCATGTGTGGTACAATTCTGAAGACATCCGCCCAGGAGGGAGGCTGTGGAGACACCCTTGGTCCTCTTGACCGGGTTTGAGCCATTCGGGGAGCGCGCCCGCAACCCCTCGGAAAGGGTGGTGCAGCGCCTGCGCCGGCGGCCGCCGCGGGGCACCCGGGTGGAAGGGCTTGTCCTGCCAGTGGACGCGGTCCGGGCCGTCCCCTTGCTCCTGGAGGCGGTGGACCGGCTGCAGCCCCGGGCGGTGGTGTGCCTGGGAGAGGCCCCGGGGCGGCCGGCCATCTCGCTGGAGTGGGTGGCGGTGAACCTCCTGGAGTTCCCCATCCCGGACAACGCCGGCCAGCAGCCGCAGGGAGAGCCGGTGGTCCCCGGGGGACCTGCAGCCTACTTCTCCACCCTGCCCCTGCGGGAGATGCAGGCTGCCATCCGGAGGGCCGGCATCCCGGCGGTCCTCTCCCTGAGCGCTGGGGCGTACCTGTGCAACCAGGTCATGTACGCGCTCCTGCACCACCTGGCCCAGGGAGGCAGGGCCGTGCCTGCCGGGTTCATCCACCTGCCGTCCCTGCCAGAGGAGGAAGCCGAAAGGGACCGGCCAGGGCCGAGCATGTCCCTGGCTCTGGCCGCCCGCGGCGTGCGCGCCGGGCTGGAGGCCCTGGCGGCGTGGCTCGCCCTGGGCCTGGGCTGACCTCTTCTCTTCTCCCGATTTTGTCGCCCTCCCCGGATATGGTACAATCGCCCTGAGAAAGGCATCCCACGCTGGGAGCAAGGGAGGATGTGGCAGGTCGCAGGGCACGGCTGGGCTGTGCGCCTGTTGCAGAGAGGCCTGGAGGACGGGCGGGTCGCCCATGCCTACCTCTTCGCGGGGCCGCCTCAGGTGGGCAAGACCACCCTGGCCCTGGAGTTCGCGCGGGCCCTCCTCTGCACGGGCGAGCGCCCTCCTTGCGACGCTTGCCCCTCCTGCCACAGGGTGCAGGCCGGTACCCACCCGGACCTGCACTTGATGGAAGGCACGGGGAAGGGTGGCGCCATCTTGATTGACCAGGTGCGGGAGTTGCGGCAGGGGGCCGCGCTGGCCCCTGTCTACGGGCCGTACCGCGTGTACGTGGTTCCCCACATGGAGCGGGCCACCGCTGAGGCAGCCAACGCCCTCCTCAAGACCCTGGAGGAGCCCCCACCGCAGGTGGTGCTCCTCCTGACGACGTCCCACCTGGCCTCCCTGCTGCCCACCATCGTCTCCCGCTGTCAGGTCCTGGCCCTCCGCCCCCTCTCTCGGGAGGAAGTGGAGAGGGCCCTGCAGGAGCGGTGGCACCTCGCCGAAGCCGATGCGGCCCTCCTGGCCCGCCTGTCCGGAGGGAGGCTGGGCTGGGCCGTGCGGGCCAGCCAGGAGCCCCAGGTCCTGGCGCGCCGGCGGGCCTGGCTGGAGGCCCTGCACCAGGCCCTGCGCGGCGGCCGCCTCCTGCGGCTGCGCCAGGCCGAAACCCTGGCCGCGCTGCCAGAGGAGGAGGTCCAGGAGGTGCTGGACCTCTGGGCCGGCTACTTTCGGGACCTCCTGGTCTGGAAGGGTGGGTGCCCGGACGAGGTCCACCATGTGGACCAGAGCGCCGCGCTGGAGGAGGTGGCCGGCCGCTGGACCCTGCAGCAGGCGCGGGAAGCCCTGCGCGCCGTCCTGGCCACATGGGACGCGCTACAGCGCAACGCGAACCGCCGGCTGGCCCTGGAGGTGCTCCTCCTCTCCCTGCCCGGCGCGGCCTGAGGGAACAAGCGGAACACACCTTGGGAGTTTGCCATGCCCATTGTCGTCGGAGTACGGTTCAGACCTGCGACCAAGATCTACTCCTTTGACCCGGGAGGCCTTTTGGACCTGAAGGAAGGGGAGTACGTCGTCGTGGAGACGACCCACGGCTGCGAGTTGGGCCAGGTCGTCCTCCCCCCGAAGGAGGTCCCCGAGGAAGAAGTGGTGGGGCAACTGAAGAAGGTCGTGCGGCGGGCCACAGCCTGGGATGCTGCCCAGGCTGCCTACTACCGGGCCCGGGAGGCCAAGGCCCTGGAGCGCTGCGCGGAGAAGGTCAAGGAACACAACCTGCCCATGAAGCTCATCGCCGCGGAGTACAGTTTTGATGGCTCGCGGCTCGTTTTCTACTTCACCGCCGAGAAACGGGTGGACTTCCGCGCCCTGGTGCGGGACCTGGCGCGCACCTTCAAGACGCGCATAGAACTGCGGCAGATCGGGGTGCGGGACGAGGCCAAACTCCTCGGGGGCATCGGGCCGTGCGGGCGTGAACTGTGCTGCTGCACCTGGCTTTCGGAGTTCAACCCCGTCTCCATCCGCATGGCCAAACAGCAGGACATGCCCCTCAACCCGGCCGATATCTCCGGCCTCTGCGGCCGGCTGCTCTGTTGCCTCGCCTATGAGAACGACATCTACGCGGAGATCAAGGCCCGGCTCCCCAAACTGAAGGCCACCGTGATGACCCCCCACGGCCCGGGCAAGGTGGTGGGCGTCAACGCGCTCAAGGAGACGGTGAGCGTCCAGTTGGAAAGCGAGGCCATCGTGGAAGTCTCCATGGCCGAACTGCAGGGGGTGCAGGAGGTGAAGAAGGCGCCGCCAGAACCACCCGCCGCGCCGAAGGAGGCCCGGGGCAAGCGGCGTCGCCGGGCCAAAGCGAGGAAGGGGAAGGCGGAAGGGGACGCCGAGGAGCCCTCACTGGAGTGAGAAAAGGCCGGGCATCCAAAGCCCGGCCTTCCCTTGTCCATCCCGCGCCCGGAGGCTGGCAAGAGGGCCTTGCCCCGCGAATGGGGACCCTGGGCGGGGTCCGGGGCAGATCTGGGCTGGGGATCGCCCAGGCCTCTAGGGCTTCTTCTCCTCGGACGGGGGGAAGCGAGGCTCCACGATCAGTTTGACGGCCGTCCGCTCCTGACCCCCGATGTCCACCTCCGCGAACTCTGGGATGCAGATGACGTTGATCCCATCCAGTTGGAGGTATCCCCGGGCGATGGCCACGGCCTTGACAGCCTGGTTGACTGCGCCCGCGCCGATGGCCTGGACCTCGGCCCGTCCCTTCTCCCTGACCACCCCGGCGATCGCTCCCGCCACAGCCGTCGACCTGGACTTGGCAGACACTTTGATGACTTCCACGGCCCTCGCCTCCCGTGCATGCTTGCGCTGATGAGAACCCATCGGCCGTCGTGGGCAGGGCATCCCTTCTGGGGGCACCCTGCAGGCCACGGAGGCACATGCGAGCAGGTCCACGCTGACCTTGGCTCGCGCTTCAGGGTATCAGGCAAGAGCGACCTGGTACGACCTGTTATCCAACCCGCTGCGGAGCGATGGGGCGGCACGCCCCCCATTTCCGTTCTCTATTGTACACCACTTTGCCAGGAAAGGCAAGGGGTTACTTTGCATAATCCACGGCACGGGTCTCCCGGATGACCGTGACTTTGATCTGCCCCGGGTACTCCAGGTTCTCCTCAATCTTCTGGGCGATCTCCTTGCTCAGCCGGATGGCAGCCAGGTCGTCAATCTCCTCGGGCTTGACGATGACGCGGATCTCCCGCCCCGCCTGGATGGCGTAGCACTGGTCCACCCCAGGGAAGGAGTGCGCCACTTCCTCCAGGGCCTTGATCCGCTTCACGTAGGCCTCCAGGGATTCCCGGCGTGCTCCCGGCCGGGCGCCGGAGATGGCGTCGGCCGCCTGCACGAGGACCGCCTCCACGCTCTTGGGTTCCTCCTCGCCATGGTGAGCAGCGATGCAGTTCACCAGGTCTTCGGAGAGGCCGTAGCGCCGGGCGATGTCCGCGCCGATGAGGGCGCGGGGACCTTCCACCTCGTGGTCCACAGCCTTGCCGATGTCGTGCAGGAGGCCGCCCACCTTGGCCAGGTAGACGTTGGCCCCCAGTTCCGCAGCCATGACGCTGGCCAGCCGGGCCGTCTCCACCGCGTGGAGCAACTGGTTCTGCCCGTAACTGGTGCGGAACTTGAGGATCCCCAGGAGGCGGACGATGTCCGGGTGCAGGCCGTGCACGCCCAGTTCCTGCACCGTGCTCTCCCCCTCTTCCCG
>DAOTYM010000123.1:0-8474 GCA_034434775.1 Anaerolineae bacterium
CGCGGAACTGGCCCGGACCCTGGCCCAGGCTACCGAAGACCAACACCGCGTTCACGTCCCGGTGGGCCTTGACGTAGGGGTCCTCGGTGACCTCGGGCGCGGCCAGCGGCGCGGCGCCGTAGTCCCACAGTTGCTGGACCACGTCCTTCCGCACGTACAGGCGGAACTCGTGCACCAGGGGCCACGCCTCCGTGGGCGTGGTGTGCTTGCGGTAGAGGAGGATGTCCCACAGGACCTTGCGCTTGGCCGGGTCGGTGAGGTACGACAGGGCCTCCGAGAAGGTCAGGCCCTTGTACCCCTCCTTGGGCCACCAGATGAGGCGCCGCTTGAACTGGTAGTAGCGGTTGCCCAGGAAGGGCTTGACCTTGTCCCAGTTCTTGCTGCCCACGAGGATCACCGGCGCATCCAAGGCCTCCTTGGTGGGCTGCGCGCCCCAGTAGACCTTGTTGGGGTAGAGCCGCAGGTACCACTCAAAGGGCCAGGTGGAGTCGTCGTCGTAGGAGATGCGGATGCTGCGGTCGCCGTAGAGGCGCATGGAGAGGTCCTCAATCTCCCGCATGGTCAGTTTGATGTCCGGCGTGGCGTGCGCGTAGACGAGGGATTCGGTGGCATAGTCATAGTTGACATAATTTAACATCCACGCCGCGCGCAGGGTGAAGAGGGCGAGGATGACCCAGACGGTGAGGACGAGAACCCGCAGGGTGTTCCCGCCCCCCAGGCGGGGTACGGCCTTCACCAGGAGGTAGATGAGCAGGGCAGCCACCAGGAGGGCCAGGAGCCACTCCATGCTGTCGCTCAACTGCTCCAGGCTCTTGCCGCGGAAGGGGCGCGTCACGATGAGGACGTACAGGGCCATGCCCAGGAGCGGGACGCCACCGAGGACGTAGGGCATGCCCCGCCGCCAGAGGTCCCGCCAGTCCACGCGGCCCAGCACGGCGTCCAACCACCGCGCCGCAAGGAGGGACATGGGCAAACTGAAATGCACGGTGAGCCAGGGCATCTTCTCTCCGGCATAGGAGTAGATGACCCACGTCAGGGCCACCCACCAGGCCAGGAACAGGGTGAAGAGCCCTCTGGTGGAAAGGCCGAGGGCCACAGGCGGCTGTGAGTCACCCCCCTCAAGCCCCTTGCGCCCCCTGGCCACCGTGTAGCCAATCCCGCCCAGGCTGAAGACGAGGGGCAGGAACTCGTACATGGGCACCAGGATCAGGTAGTAGTACCACGGCTGGTCGCCCCGCTGCACGCCGTGCTGCTCCAGCCAGTAGCCCAGGGAGCCGACGAAGCCGGTGGCGAACCCCCGGCCATTGGTGAAGAAGGTGGTGAAGAGGAGCGTCATGATGAGGTAGGCGGTCCCAGCGATCACGGGCCAGCGGCGGCGGTCCCACCACAGGCCCACGCCCACGGCCACCAGCGCAAACCCGAGGAAGATCACCCCCGAGCGCAGGATGCCCCTGTCGCTGTAATCCAGGGGGTTGAAGCCCAGAGCTTTGGTCAGCAAAGGCGAGAGAAGGGGCAGGCTCAGGGTCCCCAGGACGATGGTCACATCCAGGAGACGCGAGTTGGCGGGAGGCCAACGGCGGCCGCTGCGCCACCACTCCAGGGCGAAGCACCCGGCGAAGAAGAGGCCCGTGATGGCCATGTAGATGAACGCCTCTTCGTGGGTGCTGTAGAGGAACCCCATGGCCGCGCTTGCGGCCCAGAGCCAGCGGTCCCGTCCTTCTTCTACGTACAGGAAGAGGAAGAGGATAACCAGCGTGGCTGAGGTGGCAGCGGAGATGTCGTGGCGGATGTAGCGGGAGTGGAAGAAGATGGTCGGCGAAAGGAAGAGCATCACAGAGGCCGCCAGCGCGCCCAGCCGCCCCAGCCAGCGCCGCATGAAGTAAGGCAGAAGCACCAGGGCCGTCCCGAACAGGACCGGCGCCAAGCGTGCCGTGAAGTCGTTGTCGCCGAACAGGAGGTAGATCAGGGCGTTGATGTGGAACAGGGACGGCCCGTGCATCATGGGGTCGTGCTGGTACCCCTCGCCGGCGTAGAGTTTCCACGAATAGACCACGTGCAGGCTCTCGTCGTGGCTCATGGCCCGGTCGCCCAGGCCCCACAGGCGCGTGGCCAACGTCAGCACGCCCAGGAGGACGAACAGCCACTGCTCCAGGCGCAGCGAAAGCACGGCCGCCAGGGGCCGCTCCCAGAAGGATTCCTTCTCGTCTACCATCGTCTCACGCATGGTCCGTCACCTCACCTGCGCCTCAGGCTTTTCTGCGAAGCCTTCTCCCATCCCCCGTGCCCTCGCAAGCCAGGGGAAGGGAGGGTCTGTAGATGGCACGCCAAGACGTGCCCTACGGCTTGACAGCATCGGTCCAATCTGTTCACGAAGTCCGTTGACAGCATCTCCCTGGGCAGGCACGAGGTCCGCCCCTACTGCCCCAGGGGTGGCGTTGTCGGCACCCAGAGCACCAGCGTATCTTTATCCTGCGAGACCACGTTGTCCCGGAAGAGGCGCCAGCGCACCAGGTCCTTGCCCTGCAGGCGGCCCGGCAGGCCCCGCTGCACGACCTGGAAGTCCTGGCCGGTGAAGGTCTCCCCCAGGGGGAGTTGCCGGTCGGCTGGGGCCAGGACCACGCCCGTCTCCGGCGGGGCGGCCAGGCCGGGCACGAAGCGCACCTCGCGGAACTCCCGCAGGTACCACTGCAGGAGGGGGCGGTCGTACCCAGCCACCGTCACCGGCAGGGCGTGGGGATCGGTCTGCCGCTGCACCGAAAGGCGCTGGAGCCACGCCCCCAGGTCCTGCATGCCTGGCAAGGTCTGCTCGCCCACGAAGCCCTCAAAGCGGGTGGGCTCGTGGTTGTAGTTCAGGTTGCCGGCCACCGCCAGCCCGGCCACGGCCGCCCAGAGGAGGGCGAAGCAGGCCAGGCTCCGCAGGGCCACCCCCTGCCCGTGCCAGGCCCACCACAGGGCCGCAAGCCCCAGGAGCACCACGGCCGGCACCCCCGCCAGGATGAGGTAGCGGCCGTCCCCGCTCAGGGCGTACGCGCTCACCTGCACGTAGCCGAAGACGCCCAAGGCCGCGGCGAAGAGGAGGAACCCCCCTTCGGCTGCCCACGAGCCCCGCTCCCGCAGGTGGCGCAGGAAGGCATCCAGGGCCTGTCCGGCCAGGAGGACCAGGGGGATGAGCACGGCGACCAGGTCGTCCGGGGCACGCCCGCCCGCGGCCACGGCCACGAGGAAGGCGAAGGCCGCCCACCACCCCAGGAAGAGGCTCAGGGAGTCCCGCCGACGCACCGCCAGGGTCAGCCCTGCCAGACCCCCGAAGAGGATGAGGGGCTCCTGGAGCACGAGGAGGCGCGGCACCCAGTGCCAGGGGTAGGCTGCTGCCTCCCCAAAGCGCGTGAACCACCTCGCCAGGAGGTCCGCAGCCAGCCCCACTCCGACGAAGCGCAGGGTGAAGGCTGTCGCCGTGAGGAGGAACGCCGCGCCCCCGGCCAGGAGAACCTTTCGCGCCCGGCCAGCCTCGGCCTGCACGGCGCGCCACCACGGCGCGAGGAAGGACTGCCCCGGGAAGCGGTCGCCCCAGCCCCAGGCGGCCAGTTCCCAGAAGGCCAAGGCGAAGAAGACGGTCCAGGCCCCGGAGCCGGCGCAGGCGGCGAGGGCCGCAGCCACCGTGGCGATCCAGGGGCGGCGCGCCTCGCCCGCGTGGGCCTCTGCCGCCAGGGCTGCCCAGGCCAGGGCTGCCAGGGTTGCCCCCAGGGCGTCCGGGCTCAGGTGGCGGCCGAAGTAGAGGGCCGTGGCCGAGCAGGCCAGGAGGAGCGCGGCCCACGCCGCCGCCCCACGGCCGAGAGCCCGCCGCAGGAGGTAGGCTACCGCCACCAGCAGCGCGCCGCTCAGGACCGGGAGCCAGCGCGCCCAGAGGTCGCTCGCCGTGAGGAGCCCGAAGGCCAGGAGGTTCGCCGTGAAGAGGAGGGGGCTTGTGCCCAATTGGCTGGACGCGCAGGGGGCGGCCTGGGCTGCGCACCACGCGGCCACCGCCTCCACCGCCTCACCTGGCTCCATGAGGACCTGCCCCAGGCCCCAAAGCCGCGCCCCGAGGGCCAGCAGGGCCAGCCCCGCGAAGGCCCCCACCTCCGCCCGGAGGGCGGGCAGGGGCCGCGCCAGGGGGTGGACCTCCCGCGCTTCGGGGGGAAGCCTCTTGGCTTCCTTTCGCCTGTGAACCGATCGCTCTGCCTGCATACCCCGATCAACCTCGCTCTTGGCCTCGCCCTGTTTCCGACCCCTCCCCCAGCCTCCTCCCCGTGCACGGGGAGGAGGTGAGGGGGTGGGGTGGGAGGCAGTGCAGCACATCACCAGGCCCGCCGGTAGATGCGCACATCCCCGGCCTCGTAGACCAGGTCCATGAAGGCTTTGAATTTCTCCACCATCGGCGGGGTCAGTTTGTACTTGTCCCGCTCCAGGCGGCCCACGTAGACGAACTCCACGCCGTACTGCTCCAGGAGGGGGCGGATGGCCTCTGGCTTGACCTCCTTGTAGATTTGCTCCACAACGGGGCCCCGCTTGCCCGGCTCCTCAAACTTGCCGCGCCACTGGTACTCGTGGAAGTCCCACCCCAGGAGGGTGGAGAGGCCGGTCATGGCCGCCATGCGCCCGTAGTAGGTGTAGGAGCCGCCCGGCGCCTCCACCAGGACGGCTGGCCCCTGCACGTGGGCGTTGAGCCAGGCCGCCGCCGCGTAGTCGTCCGGGGCGCTGCGGGCGATCCAGGCCGTCCCGTCCAGGGTCGGCGGGTTCTGGAAGCCGTCCGCCCGGCTGGGGGCCGCGGCCAGGGGGTAGACCATCCCAGCGGCGAAGACGAGGGCGAAGGCCACGGAGAAAAGGGCCTTGCCCGCGCGCCCGGCCTGCCGCGTCACCCAGAAGACGGCGAACCCACCCGCCACGGCCAGCATCACCCAGGCCTGGAAGTAGAACTTGAAGATGGTGTTCATGCGGTTCAGGAAGAGGTCCTTCAAGTAGACCCATTCCACGAGGAAGGTCAGCCCCACCCCCGCCGCCAGGAGCAGCAGCGCGAAGGCCTCGCTGGAACCGGCCTCCGCCGCACCGCCCCGGCCTTCCGCGGCCTTCTCCTCGCGGCGTCCCAGGAGGGCGAGCGCCAGCCCCACGAGGAGGACGAGCATGAGAGCTGTGGCCCACCGCCGAAAGACGGCCAGGCCAACCGTCAGGATGCACGCGCCCACGAGGGCCGCCTTCCCCTCTATCGGCAGGGCCCGCGGGCCTTCCGCCCGCCACCAGCGCCAAAGCCCCAGGCCCAGGAGGCCCCAGGCCGGCACGAGGAGCGGCCCGAACATCACCAGGTAGTGCTGCACCTTGGTGCGGAAGAGGACCGAGGGCAGGAGCCCCCCTGCCTGGGACTGGAACCCCAGGTAGAAGGGGAGGTACAGGACCACCCCGGCGCCCAGAAGGAGGAGCCCCAGGACGAGGGTCTGGCCCACAACCTCCTCCTCGTGGCGGCTCCAGCCGGAGAGGAAGCAGGCCATGAGGAAGACGGCGAGGTAGATGGGGAAGTCCCAGGTGTTCAGGAAGGCCAGGCCACCCAACGCCAGCGCCCAGAAGAAGCCCTCCAGGCCCACCGCGGCCCCCGTGCGGCGCGCCATGGCCGCGAAGCGCGCCAACCCTCCCCCACGCAGGGCTTCTGCAGGAGCCCACAGCCGCTCCCCGGCCCCGCGCCAGAGGTTCAGCGCCAGGGCCAGGGCCATGAGGCCGAAAGGCAGGGCCAGGACGTGAGGGTGGATGTCCCCCAGCATGAAGGAGAAGAAGGGGAACTCGTCAATGATCTCAATGGCGTTCCCCATCAGGTCGTAGTCCTGCAGGACCCGCGAGGCGCGCCACCACCAGATGAAGCGGGTGGGGGGCCACGCTCCCGTGGGCGTGCCGGTCAAGTCTCGGATGTCCAGCCAGGCCCAGAAGGCAGGCGAGCCAAAGCCGCGGGCGTGCAGGAACTCCAGGAACCCCTCCAGGTTGCCCACGATGGCCAGGAGGAAGGGGCCCAGGAGGGCGTACCCCGCGGCCACGCCCCGCCGCACGGGAGACCCTGAGGCGACCACCAGGTTGTAGACCAGGCTGAAGGCCCCCGTCACCGTCAGGCTGAAGAGGAGGGCCAGGGCCACGTTGAAGGTGAGGTTGGCCGGGAAGCCGGAGAGACGGGTCAGGGTTGCCAGCATCACGTAGCCGAAGTAGTAGTAGGAGATGCCGTAGCCGCTCAGCCAGGGGTCCGGCGGGGGGAAGGTGGGAGAGCGCAGGATGGAGTTGATGAAGGCGAACTCCATGAACTTCTCGCCGCCGGCTGTGGCGATGTCCGGGGCGTAGGCCCGGTAGAGGGACCAGCCGCCCAGGCAGATGAGGAACAGGACCTCCGTCGTCAGGAGCGCGGCCTTGTGCTCGCGCCAGTAGGCGGTGGCTTCCCGCGCCAGGGCGGCCGCCCCACCCATCTGGCGCCAGGCCCAGGCCGAGGCAGCAGCCACGGCCAAGAGCCCCACGAGGGCCCCGCCCACGGTGTTCCGCAGGATGTGCAGGCTCCCCCCGAGCCAGAGGACGTAGGTCATAAGCAGGAGGCCCAGGGGCCGGGCGAAGGCGTGCCCCCGGTCCGGCAGGCGGCGGAAGAGGAACCAGGCCAGGGGCAGGGCCAGGAGGCCCAGGATTTGCATCCACACCCACCAACTGAGCACGACAAGCATGGTCCAACCCTCACCGTGCGAACCTCACCCTCCCCCAGCCTTGCGGGCGCCCCATCCCTCTCCCAGACGGAAAGGGAGAGGCCAGGGGGGTGAGGAGAGGTCATCCTTTCACCACGCGGTAGATGGTCACCTGGTCGTTCTGGTAGACCGTCTCCAGAAGGCCCATCTGCTCCATTTGGGCGAACTTCTCCAGGCCCCGGGGGTCGTAGACGTACCGCTCCAGAGTGCCAATATAGATGTATGCCACGTGCAGGTCGCGGATGATCTCCTGGGCCCGGGCGATGTCCGGCGTGTTGAAGAACTCTCGGGCGATGCCATCCCGCTCGCCCACCTGCCAACTGTAGCGCTGCTCGCCCTGGTGCGCCCCCAGGAAGGTGGGCAGGCCGGTGTAGGAGGCCACCCGCATGCCCCCTTCCCGGTAGTAGTCTATCCGCCCCTCGGCGATGACCGGTGTCCCCTTGACGTTCTCCAGGAGCCACTGGAGGGCCAGGTAGTCCCACTTCAACTCAATGGGGTGGTCTGGGTCGGGCCAGGTGTAGCGCCCCACCGTCATGTAGGCCATGCCGTCCAGGGTGCCGATGGGCGGGCGCTCGCCCGGGAAGCGGTCCTGGACCCGGGCCGCGGTCCCCAGGGGCAGGAAGAGGCACGCGCCCGCCAGGAGGAGGGCGAAGGCCGTCTGCCAGGCCCACCGCCCCCCGCGGCTCCGCCAGGCCCCGATGCGGGCCCAGAGCCAGGGGAGCGCGGCTGCCGTGCCGCACCCCAGGAGCACCCACACCTGGATGTAGAACTTGAAGAGGGTGTTCATGCGGTAGTGGTCGCCGCCCCCCAGGAAGTCCTTCATGTAGACCACTTCCACGCCAGCCGCCACCAGGAGGCCCATGAAGGTGAGCAAGGTGGTGAAGGTGCGCTCCTCCCCCTCCTCCCGGCCCAGGAGCAGGAGCACGGCCCCCGCCAGGAGGGGCAGGAGGGCCGCCAGGACGTGGTACTTAAAGGCGAGGAGGGCCACCCAGGCCAGGGCCACGGCCCCCACGGCGTAGAGGCCCAGGAGGTAGGGCAGGCGGGGAGCCCGCACCAGCACCCCGTGCAGTTCCGTCAGGCGGGGCAGGCGCTCCCACCGCCGCAGGAGGAGGCGCGCCCACCGCAGGAGGGCCAGCCGGGAGCGGTTGTGGGCCAGGGCCGCCACCACCCACGTCGCGGCCAGGAAGTAGAAAAACCCCCAGATGGTCAGCCAGTCCGAGAGGGCATCTTTGGTGTGCACCAGCCCCAGCCCCACGCTGATGGCCTGGTAGTGGGCGAAGAAGGGCCAGTAGGCGAGGAGGCTCGCCCCGCCCACCCACAAGGTGAAGACGGCCGTGGGCACCAGGAGGATGCGCCCCGTGCGGAGATACTCCCGCAGGAGGAACGCGAGCACCGCCAGGGCCAGGTAGGTGGGCATGTCCCAGGTGTTGATGGCCGCCAGCGCCCCCAGCGAGAGGGGCAGGAGCACCCAGCCGGCCACATCGTCCAAGGCCGGCAGCACCGACCAGATGCGGGGCACGAAAGCCCCCGCCTCCCGGACCGCCTGCACCCCCCGGAAGAGGTTCAGGCAGACGCCGATGAAGAAGATGGTGAAGGGGATGCCGATCATGTGGGGGTGCAGGTCGGCGAAGAGGAACGACCAGTAGGGAAACTCGTTGATGGTGAAGGGGATGACGCGGCTGGGGTCCCAGTAGTTGAAGGGCGGGAGCGTGGCCTCGCCGGCCCACACCCGGAGCAGGC
>DAOTYM010000124.1:0-2973 GCA_034434775.1 Anaerolineae bacterium
GTGGGGGGTGCGCTGCTGGTCCTCCTGGGCCTGCACACCATGGGCCTCCTGAAGGTCCCAGCCCTCTTCCAGGAGCGGCGGCTGCACCTCCCCGCGCGGCCGGAGTGGGGGTACCTCTCGTCCTTCCTGATGGGCATCCTCTTTTCGGCTGGCTGGACGCCCTGTGTGGGCCCCGTCCTGGCGGGCATTCTCCTCTTGGCCAGCCAGGAACAGACGGCGGCGCGGGGGGCTTTCCTCCTGGCCGTCTATTCCCTGGGCCTGGGGGTCCCCTTCCTGGCGGTGGGGGCTGCCTTCGGCCCCCTCTCCGGCTGGCTGCGCCGCCTGAACCGCCACCTGCACCTGGTCTCCGTGGTGAGCGGCCTGCTCCTCGTCGGCATCGGCCTCCTGATCTTCACCGACAGCCTCCGCATCCTGGCAGCCTACGGCTCCTTCTGGGACCTGCTCTGATCCGAACCGAGGGAGGAAAGCACCGCATGGCACACATCACCAAAGCGAAATGGGGACTGGCACTCCTCCTGGGCCTGGTGCTCTTCGGGGCTTGGGGATGTGCCTCGCCGCCGCCCCCCACGCCCACGCCGACCAGGCCCAACCCCCTGCCCACATGGACCCCCCTCGGCCCCACGGCCACCCCGCGGCCCCTGGGCACACGGGTCGTCCCAGATACGCCCACACGTGCAGCCCCGTCCCCAGAGCCCACCCAGGCGAGGCCAGTGGCGCCGGTGGTCGGGGCCCAGGCCCCGGATTTCGTCCTCTGGGACCTGAAGGGGAACGAGGTCTCCCTGAGCCGCCTGCGGGGGCATCCGGTGGTCCTGAACTTCTGGGCCAGTTGGTGCCCCCCCTGCCGCGAGGAGATGCCAGACCTCGCGGCCGCCTACGAGGCCTATAAAGGACAGGGGGTCATGTTCGTGGGGATCAACTTCTTGGAGGACGCCGGCCGGGTGCGGGAGTACGTGGAGTGGATGGAAGTCCCCTTCCCGGTGGTGCTGGACGTGACGGGGGAGGTGGTCGCCGCGTACCAGGTGCGGGCCCTCCCTCCCCTCCACCTTCTTCATTGACCAGGAAGGGACCGTGGTGCGGCGCTACACTGGGCCGCTGACCCGGGACCTCCTGGACCAGTACCTGGCGGAACTCCTGCCATGACCTCCCCGCAGGGACCCCAGGCCAGCGGCGGGCCAGTGCAGGGCCGGACCCGGGAGTTGGTGCTCCTGGCGGACCGGGCCATCTTGCACCTGGCGCGGCACTGGCTGCTCCTCGTCAATCTGGCCGTCGGCCTCTACGTGGGCCTGCCGGTCCTGGCCCCCGTGCTCATGCATGTGGGGCACGAGGGAGCAGGGCGCTTCCTCTACACCCTCTACATCCCCAACTGCCACCAGTTGCCGGAGCGCTCCTTCTTCCTCTTCGGGAAGCGGATGGCCTACTCGCTGGACGAACTCCCCCCGGAGGCCCAGGGGCCTGCCTCCGCTTCCTCTTGCACCGATTGCCTCCGCTTAGCGTGGCCTGGTGTGCTGCGCGCCGAGGGGCAGAACCCTCCGCCGCGCCGGTTCTACTACGGGGATGAGCGGGTCGGCTACAAGATGGCCTTCTGCCAGCGGGACTTCGCCATCTACGGCTCCATCCTGCTGGCCGGGCTCCTCTACGGGCCGCTAAGGCGCCGCCTCCGTCCCCTCCCCTTGCTCTACTACCTGGTCCTGTGCGTGCCCCTCGCGGTGGACGGGATGGCCCAGCTCCTCGGCCTGTGGGAGAGCACGTGGTTCAACCGCGTCCTCACGGGGGTGCTCTTCGGAGGGGCGAGCGTCTGGTTCGCCTATCCCCAGGTCCAGGCCGCCATGGACTCGCTGCGCGCCGACCTGGAGGTGCGCTTGGCGAGGGCCTCCCAGGCGACGCGCCCCTCGTAATCCGCTTTCCCCTCACCCACCCTTTCCGTACTCCACTGGGTGGCCCAGGGGCACCAGTTGCACCCACGTGTTCCCTGGCTTCAGCGGGAAGATGCGCCCCTCGGCGTCCAGGAAGCGCACCAAGTTGGGGCGTTCCGGGCGGCTCCAGGTGATGGGATAGGCGCGCCCATCGCGGAAGACCAGGCCCGGCCCCTGCCCCCACAGTTGGATCTGGATGGAGTAGTGGCCGCCATCGTACTGGTCCTCCAGGATGTCGGTCTCCACGTGGTTGGCCTGGAGGACGACGACGTTGGCCGCGGTCAGCGGCTCCCCGGTGAGGGCCTCTACGTGGGGCTCCCCCAGGATGGAGCGGACGTAGACGCCGCGGGCGGCATCGTAGCGGTACTCGGCATCGGCGATGCCCGGGGCGTAGACGATGGTGATGGATTCAGCCGGTTCGCCCCCGGCCGGGGCCGCCTCGGAGAAGGCCCAGCCCACGATCTCCCGCCGCCCGGTCACCCCGCGCTTGGCCGCCCACTTCCACAGGCCCGGCGTGTCGGTGTACAGGGAGTGCCACTGGGGCTTCCCCTGCTCGGGGATGACGTAGAAGGGCTCCTGGTGCACCCAGGGCGGGTCCCGCACGATGAGACGGTCGGCGAAGTCGGACTTCTGGAAGAGGGGGATGTTCCCCGGTGCAAACCCCGAGCAGGCGAAGATGGCCTGGAACATGGCCGGGATCTCCAGGTCAATCTGGCGGCCGCTGCGCACCGGCCCCACCTTCTCCGCGTCGTGGGAGAGGTAGATGGCCGTCAGGCGGGTCAGTTTGGCCTCCGCGTAGTGTTCAACGACCACGTCGGCCAGGCTCAAGCCGCTCTGGGGGCGCACGATGGCCGGGGCGTTGGAGATCTTGACCGCCAGGGGCGGCCGCTCCAGCACCTGGGGGTCCTCCACCCGCAGGCCGGTGAGGGGGCAGACATCCGGCGGGAAGGCCGGAGGCTCGGCTGGCGGGGTGAAGGCCGGTTCTGGCGTGGGCGTGCCCAGGTTCGCCCCGATGGGGGTGGGCGTGGGCAGCGGCGTGGAGGTGGGAGGCAAGGGCGTC
>DAOTYM010000125.1:0-4966 GCA_034434775.1 Anaerolineae bacterium
GGGAGCGGGAGGCACCGGCGCATGGACTTCCTCCGGAGGGCGGTGTTGGTGATGGGCCTGGTGGTGCTCGCCGCGTGCAAGGGGGGGCCGGCCGTGAAGCCACAACCGACCCCCACGCTGGTCCAAGGGGTCACGCCCACCGCCGTACAGCCCACGGCCACGGCTGCGCTTGCCCGGCCCACGGCGACGGCCACGCGGCCCCAGCCCATGGCCCAGGCCACCATCACGCCGAGCCCCTCTCCGACGGCTCCGCCCTCCCCCACCTCGGCCCCCTCGCCCACCCGCACCCCACCGCCCAGGCCCACGCCGACCGCCCCGGTCCTCTCCCTGCGGGAGGGGACCTGGGAGGCGATGGCCTACCCCTTCGCCCCCCACACCCAGAGGGTGCCCTCGGAAGAGGCGCCGGGCTTCTCCTTCCTGCGCTTGGACTGGGAGGCCTACGGCGCAGCGGGGCCCCAGCCCCTGCCCACAGCCTTCCCCAGCCTCGTCCTGGAGAACCGGTGGCTGCGCGTTGCCGTGGTGCCAGCTCTGGGCGGCCGGGTGGCCGAACTGACCTACAAACCCACCGGCCACAACGAACTCTACCGCAACGCGGTCCTGAAGCCCACCCACTGGGGGCCGCTGGAGCAGGGCTGGTGGCTGGCGGCCGGGGGCATGGAATGGTGCTTCCCCGTGCCGGAGCACGGCTACCTCTGGGCGGAGGCGTGGCAGGCCGAGGCCCAGCAGGAACGGGATGCGGTCTCCGTGGTCCTGCGGAGCCCAGAAGGCCCGCCCCTCGCCGTGGAGGTCACGGTCCGCCTGCCGGCGGAAGAGGCCACCCTCCACCTGGCCTTCCGCATCCGCAACACGACGGACCGGCCTTTCGCCCTCGCCTACTGGACCAACGCCATGCTCGCCCCTGGCCCGGGGAACCGTCCTTCGGAGGACCTGCGCTTCCTCTTCCCGGCCCACGAGGTGCGGGTCCACTCTACCGGGGACCCCCGGCTGCCGAGGGCTGGGCAGGTGGCCTCCTGGCCGGTCTGGAACGGCATCTCCCTGGACCGCCTGGGGGCCTGGGAGGGGTGGTTCGGCTTCTTCGCCCATCCCCGGGCCCAGGAAGGCTTCGCCGCCGTGTACGACCCGGCCGCGGACGAAGGGGTGGTGCGCCTCTTCCCCGCGGAGGTGGTGCCGGGGCTGAAGGGGTTCGCCTTCGGCTACGGGCCGGGCTCGCCAGGGCCCGAGGCCTGGACCGACGACGGCTCCGCCTACGTGGAACTGCACGGCGGCCTGGCCCCCACCTTTGACGACCGCGTGGCTCTGGAAGGAGGGCAAGAGGTGGCCTGGGAGGAGGTGTGGTACCCCGTGGCCGGCCTGGGTCTCCTCCTCCACGCTGGCCGGCACGCGGCCCTGGGCCTGGCCCAGGGAGAGGCAGGGCCGGCGCTGGCGCTCCAGGCCACGCGGCCGGGGCGCGGAACGCTCCTCCTCGTGGGGCCAGGGGGTGAGGTCCTCCTGCGCCGGGAGGTCGCCTTCTCGCCCGAAGCGCCCCTGCGGGTACCCCTGGAGGGCGTGGCAGCCCAGGGTCCAGGGGAGGTGCGCCTACTGGACGAAAACGGCAAGACCTTGTACACTTATGCGTGGCAGAGGTTGGGGCAAGGAGGAAAGGGGAACCCGTGACCGAGCGGAGGATGCCGCCCGAACACCCTGTGGCCGGCCCTAGGCCGAGGCCCCGCCAGGACCTCGGCGGTGAACCCCGCCAGGGGACCTGGCGCTGGGTCATCCTGGCCCTGGGCCTCGTGTTCTGCTCCCTCAGCATGGTCCTGGGGGCGGCGGCCTTGGGGGCGTACCACGGGGCCCGCGATCGGGCCCTTGCCATGCAGGAGGCGGCGCAGGAGCACTACCAGCGCGGCCTGGAGCACCGCCAGGCCGGCGAGTGGGAACTGGCCCGCGTGGAGTTTGAAGAGGCGCTCCGCCTCAACCCCGGCCTGGACGAGGCCCGCCAGCAGTTGAGCGAGGTCCTCGGGAGGCTCGCCGTGCAGCCCACGGCCACCTCCGAGGCGCGGACCCAGGCCGTGGCCGCCCTTCTTGCGGAAGCCCAGGCCCTCTACGCCGCCGGGCAGTGGGAGGAAGCGGCCCGCCGCCTGGAGACCGTCCGCAGCCTGGACCCCGACTTCCAGCCCGACCTGCTTTCGGAACTCCTCTACAACACCTACCTGAGCGCGGCCCAGGAACTGGAGAAGGCCGGCCGCGATGAGGAAGCCCTGGCCTTCTACGGGAAGGCCCTCGCCCTGCGGCCGGACGACCCGGGGGTCAAGGCCGCGCAGGACCGGCTCACCCTGTACGCTGCCGCGCTGAGCGCGTGGGGGCGCGATTGGGAAGAGGCCGTCCGCCTCCTGGAAGGCCTGTGGGAACTGGACCCCACCTACCGGGACGTGGAGCCGCGCCTCGTGCGGGCCCTGGTGGCCGCGGGCGACGCCTACCGCCAGCAGGGAGGGTGGTGCCTGGCGGCGGAGCGGTACGCCCGGGCGCTCCGCCTGCGCCCCGATGAGGCGGTGCAGCAGAAGGCGGAGGAGGCGAAGGCCGCCTGCGCACGGCCGACGTCCACGCCTCGCCCCACGGGAACGCAGGCCCCTCTGCCTGCTCCCACCCCCGAGGCCAGCCCCGAAGCGACCCTCAAGGCCGCCGGGCCTCTCCCCACCGGGCGGATCCTCTTCAGCCGCTACGATCCGGTCCGCGACATGCACGAGATCCTCATCGTCCCGGCGGAGGGCGGCGAGCCAGAGGTAGTGGCCCAGGAGGCCAGCCAGCCGGCCGTGAGCCCCGACGGCCAGTGGCTGGCCTTCCACTCGTGGGAGCGGAACCGGCTAGGCATCCTCATCGCCCCCCTGGCAGGCGGGGAACGCCAGAAACCCATGCGCACCACCTACCTGGAGGACGTCCAGCCCACCTGGTCGCCCGATGGCAAGCGGCTGGCGTTCGGGTCCAACCGCCACGGCGACCGCAAGTGGCGGGTCTACGTGACGTGGGTGGAAGGCCGCGAGGAGGCCCAGGAACTCGTCTTCGGCGAGGCCCCAGATTGGTCCCGGGCCGACGGCCGCCTCGTCTTCCGCGGCTGCGGCCCGACGTGCGAGGTCTGGGGCCTCTACGTGACCGATGAGCAGGGGGCGGCCCAGTCCCTCCTCGTGGCCGACCCCAGCGCCACTGCCCCCGCCTGGTCCCCCGACGGGAAATGGATCGCCTTCATGTCCAACCGGGACGGGAACTGGGAACTGTACGTGGTGGGGGCCGACGGCCTGGGCCTGCGCCGGCTGACCAACGGCCCCGAGCACGATGGCGCGCCCACCTGGTCCCCCGACGGAAAGTGGATCGCCTTCCTCTCGCACCGCACCGGCGCGTGGGGCGTCTACGCGCTGCCGCTGGAGCCGGGTGCGGACGTGCACCTCGTGACCCTGGTCCCAGGGGAATATTCGGACTGGATGCAGGAGCAACTGGCCTGGATCCCGTAGAACCGAGAAAGGAGGCGGGCTGTGGCCTACCAGGAATACCCGGACGTCCTGGGCGATTACGTGGGCGGCGGGCGCCGCTGGGAGGCGTGGGGAGTCCAGTTCGTCTGGAGGATGACGCCACAGCCGGTCCTCCCGGGGGATGTCGCCTGGCTCCTCATCCCCATGCAGAGCGAATGGAACGTCCCCATCACCCTCACAGTGCACCTGGAACTCCCCCACGGCCGGGCCAAGGGCGCCCAGGAACCGTTCTTCCAGGCCCAGAAGGATACGGAAGTCCCCCTGGAACGCCTGGAGGTGGGCGAACTGCGCCTGCCCATCTACGTGCACCCAGAGACACCCCCGGGGCGCCATCCCCTGGAGGTCGTCCTGCGGACGACGTCTGCGCCGCGGGGAGAACGGGCGCGCCCCAGCAAGAAGGTGGGCCAGGTGGATGCCGAGGCCTTCCCCTTCGTGGAGGGCCTGGGCCTGGCCCAGACCATCGGGGTGGATTACTATACCGAGGCGCGTCAGAAGTTCCGGGAGAACCTGGAGGTGCTGGACGAGCCGCCCGCCGAAGGGCGGCCCCCGGCAGACCTCACCCCCATCTTCGCCACGTACTGGACGGCTGAAGACTGGGAGGCCCAGGCTGCGGCCCAGCAGGAGGTCAACAGCCGCCGCCCCTACCTAGTGACGGAACTGGCCCCGCAGGCCATCTTCCCCCTCCTGCTGGATGAGGTCAGACGCCGCTTTGAGGCCACCAGCCTCCCGCTGCGCATCGGCGAGGCCCTGATGGTGGCCAAGGCCCTCACCCTCACGGTGCAGCACTTCCTCAGCCGCCCGGAACGCCAGGACGGGCTCCTCGTCCCCCTGGTGCAGGCGGCGCGGGCCGAGGGCGCGTCCACCATGGAGCCCAAACGGCTCCTCTGCCAGGCGGGCTTCCCGAGGCTGGTGCGGCTGGGGGCGGCGCTGGCCTTCGGCCTCCTGCGCAGCGCCCTGGGCGAGGACCCGTGGACCCTGGAGGAACAGCAGGCGGTGACGGAACTCCTGGGGAAGCGCATGGCCGAGCCGGGCCCGCTGGGGGTGGAGTTCGCCTACATCCCCCTGGTCCTCGGGGGCGTGCTCGTCAACCGCATGGTGGTCATGCCGGGGGAAAACCCCCAGCAGACCCTGGCCCTGGCGCGCAAGGCCGTCGTGTCCCGGGGCAAGGAACTGGACGTGGTGCCGGAACTGCCCCCGCTCCTCCAGCGGCTGCTGGCGGAGGGGTAGCCTGCCGGGAAGTTCATCCGCCGCGCCGGGCCTCTTCCAGACGGCTGAGGAGTTCCGCCCGGCGCGCCTGGGCGGCTCGCCGGCCCTCCTCCAGGGCCAGGAGGACCCGTTCCTGCACCCGGGCCCGCAGGTCCGGTCCGGTGCTGGGGGCCCACATCAGGGCCAGAAGAGCGCCAAACGCCATGCCAGCCAGGAAGCCGGTCAAGAACCTGAAGACTCTGCCCATGTTCCCTCCCTGT
>DAOTYM010000126.1:0-1560 GCA_034434775.1 Anaerolineae bacterium
GGGTGGCCGTGGACGAGGCGGGCGGGGCGGCCAGGTTCACCTGCTTGTTGGCCCCGTTCTGGGTCCAGGTGGGGGTGTCGGGCCCCAAGGGGTCTGCCCGCAGGCCGTTGATGGTGAAGGTGATGACGTCCCCGGGGTTCGCCCCCTCGTCCTCCGGCGTGTACGGGTCGTCCCGGTAGACGGGCATCAGCCCGTAGGCCCCGGCCATGGTGACGGTGTACACGCCGCAGCGGACGCCGGTGGGGTCAAAGGCTTCCACCACCGCCCCCACGGGGACCGGTGCGCCGTGGAGGGTGGTGTTGATGCTCCAGAAGTTCACCCACTCGTTGGTGGGGGTGATGAAGCCGGTCACCGCCAGGCCGGAGCGCGGCGCGAGGTCCCCCAGAGGGGCGCCCGTAGATGGGATCTCTTGGGCGGCGACCATCGCGGCCATCCATGCCAGAAGGCCGACGCTCAGGCCGATGGCGATGATCCAGGCGATGGGAATCCGTTTGCGCATGGTGCCCTCCCGTTCAGTTCCCCGCGTTGTCGGTGGCGTGGCTCCCCAAGGCCCTCCCCGGGCACTGCCCCCGGGGAGGAGGCGGGGAAGCGGCTGCCTGCCACCATGCGGTCGGCACGCGTGCCGTGCGCATCCTGCGAACCTCCGGCGGCCCCGGGGGCAGTGGCCACCCCAGCGTGATGGACCTTTCCCTTGGGGCGGGAGCCTCCGCCCCGGTTCTGGAGAGGGGCGGGCCCGAAAGCCCGCCCCTCTTCCCCTCGTTAGCGGGTCCGGGTCAGGACCGGCAGGTACACCCACCCCCTGTCGCTCAGGTTGAGGATCAGGAGGTCGCCCATGTCGGTCCACACCGGCGCCTCGGGCCCGAGGACGTAGACCGGTTGGCCTTCCACCAGGAAGATGATGCGCTCACCGGGGTCCAGCCCCTCGTCCACCGCGGTAGCGGGGTCATCCCGGTAGACGGCCATGGCGAACCGCCCGGGCACGGGCCCGACCTGGGCCTGGCCGGCCAGGGTGCCCGCCTGGTCAAAGGCCTGGACCAGGGTGCCGGTGGGCAGGGGCACACCGCCGCGAGTGCTGTAGAACGAGGCCACCGTGACCCACTCCGTGCTGGGGATCACCCCCTCCAGGAGCGGCTCGGCGTTGGGCAGCACCTCCTCCGCCGAGAGCATGGTGCCGGCCGGATAGACCAGGGTGCCAGCCCGGGTGGTGCGGATCCAGTAGCCGAAGCCCTGCTCCATCGTCTGGAGGGTGTTCATCCCTGGCGGCAGGTCCGGGTAGTACGAGAGGCCGCCGCCGTTGAAGCCCAGGACCACGGTGTAGAAGCCGTTGATGGAGGCGAGGGCATCCGCCACGGGCAGGGGCACGCTGGGCAGGTAACTCACCAGGTTCCAGCCCTGGCACAGGTACAGCGGCGTCCCCACTGGCAAGGGCCAGCCACGCACCGTCAGGGTGGCGGAACCGTTCATGCGGATCCAGTAGCCGTGGTAGCCGTCCATTTGGTGCAGGGTGCTGATCCCTGGCGGCAGGCTTGGATCGTAGGAGAGGCCACCCACGCCGCAGTG
>DAOTYM010000127.1:0-5598 GCA_034434775.1 Anaerolineae bacterium
CCCTGGACGAGTGCGTGCGGGTCCTGCGGCCGGGCGGGAGGCTCCTGGTGTGCCTGCCCAACATCGCCCACTGGAAGTGCCGCCTGTGGCTCCTGCGGGGGCGCTTCCCCTACGTGAAGAACTCCCCCACCGACTTCCTGCACCTGCGCTTCTTCACCGTGGCGGAAGCCCGGAGGCTCCTGCGGGAGCGGGGCGTGCGGGTGGTGGAGGTGGATGGCAGCGCCAGCCTCTGGGCGCGGGAGTTCTACGGCCCGTTCTTCCGGCTGCCGGCCGTGCGCCGGGCCTACACCTACCTGGCGCACCGCTTCCCCTCCCTCTTCGCGCGGGATTTCGTGGTGGTGGGGGTCAAGGAAGACCGGTCGGCTGCGGGAGGTGGAACCCCTTGAACCTGCGGCAGAAGGTGACCCAGAGCGTCTTCTGGGTGGGCGTCGCCATGTTGAGGGCGCGGGCCATCGGCTTCCTCATCCAGGTGGTCCTGGCCCGCATCCTGGTGCCGGAGTACTTCGGCCTGGTGCACCTGTGCACCCTCACCATGGATGCGCTTTACCTCTTCGGGGAGATGGGGTTCAGTTCGGCCCTCATCTACCGCAAGGACCGCGTGCAGGAAGCCGCGGATGTGACCCTCTTTGCGGCCGTCGCGACGGCCCTCGCCCTCTACGCTGTGGCCTTTGCCGGTGCGCCGGTCGTGGGGACCTTCTTCCGCAACCCCCAGGTCCCCTCGGTGTTGCGGGTCCTGGCGGTGGTCATGGTCATCAACTCCCTGGGCCAGGTCCCCTTCGTGCTCCTGGCGCGGGAACTGGACTTCCGGCGGCGGCTGGTGCCGGACCTCCTGCCGGCCTTCGGGTACGGCCTGGTGGCCGTGGGCCTCGCCCTCAGCGGCCTGGGCGTGTGGAGCCTGGTGGTGGGGCGCATCGTGGAGGCGGTGCTGCGGGTGGTGCTGGTCTGGTGGGTGGTCTCTTGGCGGCCCACCTGGACCTTTGACTGGGGCCTGGCGAAGGAGATGTTCGCCTACGGCCGCCATATCATCGCCAGCAAGATCCTGGTCTTCGGCATCACCAACGTGGACGACGTCTTCGTGGGCCGCATGACCAGCGCCGCCGACCTGGGGTACTACGGCCTGGCCTACTCCCTTTCCAACCTGCCGGCCACCCAGATCACCAACCTGGTCAACCAGATCATGTTCCCGGCCCTCTCCAAACTGCAGGACGAGCCGGAGCGGATGCGGCGGGTCTTCTTCCAGAGCATGAGGTACGTCTCGCTCTTGGCCATCCCCGTCACCGTGGCTACCATCGCCTTCGCCCGGGACTTCGTGTACGTGGTGTACGGGGCCAAGTGGGCGCCAGCCATCGTGCCCATCCAACTGCTGGGGATCTACGGGGGCATCCGGGCGGTGGCGGCCAACATGGGCAACGTCTTCAAGGCCGGTGGACACCCCCAGTGGCTCACCTACATCGCCCTGTGGCGGCTGGCGACCATGCTCCTCTTCCTCTACCCGGCCACCAAGTACGGGGGCATCGTGGGGGTGAGCGCCCTCTCGGCGGCCGTGGCCGTGGTGGACTTCGGCATCACCGTGGCCATCGTGAACCGCATCCTGCAGGCCCGGCTCCTGGACTACGTGCGCACGCTGGGGCCCATCCTGCTCACGTCTCTGGGGACGGCGGGGCTGGCGCTCCTGGCCCAGCAGGCCTTCCAAGCCGCTCCGCATGCCCGCATCCGCCTCCTCATGGCTGCGGTCATCATGGGGTTGGCCTATACCGTGGTCACCTGGGCGTGGGATCGGGAACTGCGCGCCTTTGTGGCGAAGGTGGTGGCGGACCTGCGCCAGCCGGCACAGCCCGGGCCTGCGGCGCAGAAAGGGGGGAACTGATGGCCCGCCTGGAGGTGGCCCTGGTCTCCCGGGTGCGGCTGAACCCCTACGTGCGCCTGCTGGCCCAGGCGTTGCGCCGCCTGGAGCCAGGGGCAGCCATCAACGAGGTGCGGGATGTCTCCGTGGGCCGCGCGCTCGTGGGCCTGGGGAGGCAGCGCATCTGGCACCTGCACTGGCCCGAACTCCTCTACCGCTCCCCCCGGGGGACGGTGGCCGCGCTGCGGTGGGCGCGCTTCGCGCTGGCCCTGGCCTGCTTCCGCGCCACAGGGGGGCGGCTGGTCCACACCGTCCACAACCTGGACCCTCATGAGTGGCACCACCCGCGCCTGGACCGCTGGACCGAGCGCCTGCTCCGGCGATGGGCCGATGCCCTCCACGTGCACGACCACCAGGCGCAGGCGGAGGTCGCCCGTCGCTGGAGGCGGGAGGATGCGGTGGTCATCCCCCACGGGAACTACATCGGCGCGTATCCCCAGGGGTGCGACCGCCGAGAGGCCCGGGCGCGGCTGGGCCTCCCTCCGGAGGCGTTGGTCTTCCTGTGCCTGGGGGGGCTGCGCCCCTACAAGGGGGTGGAAGAACTGGTCGCCGCCTTCCGCGCCCTGGAGGCCCAGGAGCCGCGGGCCTGGCTCCTGGTGGCCGGGCACGCCCACGACCCGGCCTACGCCCGCCGCCTGGCAGCGGACCTCCAGGGGGCGGAGCGGGTGCGCTTCGTGCCTGCCCACATCCCGGACGACGAGGTCCAGGTCTACATGGCCGCGGCCGACTTCGCCGTCTTCCCCTACCGGCGGGCCACGACCTCCGGCGCGGCGGTCCTGGCCCTCTCCTTCGGCGTGCCGGTCATCGCCCCGGCCCTCGGCCCCTTCCCGGAACTCCTGGCGCAGGGGGGCGGGATCCTCTATCCGCCGGAGCGAAGGGAGGGGTTGCTGGAGGCCTTGCAGGGGGCCCTGCACGCCGACCGGGAGCGGATGGCTCAGGAGGCGTGGGCGGTGGCCCGGGCGCTGGATTGGGACGCCGTGGCCCGAGGGTTCCTGGCCCTCTACTGGCGGCTTGTGGGCGGCCCGGGGGAGGGGGCGGCATGATCCAGGGGTACGACATCGTCTGCTGTGCGCCGGACCCCTGGCACAGCATCTGGCGGAACCGCCAGCAGATCATGTCCATCCTGGCGGAGGCGAACCGCATCCTCTTCGTGGAGCCGCGGGCCTACCTGCGGCCCACTTTGGCCGCGTTCTGGCGGGGGGAGTGGGGCCTGCGGGACTTGCGCCGCCCCCTGGTGGAGCCGGTGCGGCCGGGCCTCTGGCGGTTCCAGTACCCCCTCTACGCGCCCATCAGCGGGCGGTATCCCCTGAGCGTGTGGACCTACCGCCTGCAGGTCCGGGCGCTCAGGCGGGCGATGCGGGCGCTGGGGTTCTCCAGGCCGCTCCTCTGGCTCTACCGCCCGGACGACCGGGACCTGGTGGGGCAACTGGGGGAACGGCTGGTCATCTACCACGTGGTGGACGAGTACTCGGCCTACGAGGAGGGGTACGAGGACCGCGTGGCGCCGGGCAAGCGGGAGGCGATCCGGCGCAAAGAGCAGGCCCTCCTCGGGCAGGCCGACCTGGTCTTCGCCGTCTCGCGGCCCCTGTGGGAGGCCAAGCGTCCCTTCAACCCCAACACCCACCTGGTCCCCAACGGGGTGAACTACGAGGCCTTCCGGACTGCGGTGGGCACGCCGCCCCCGGAGGACCTCGCCGCGGTGCCGCCCCCGCGGGTCGGCTACGTGGGCAACCTCAACGAGAAGGTAGACCTTTCCCTCCTGCGGCACCTGGCGGAGGCCCGGCCGGACTGGTCGCTGGTGCTGGTGGGGCCGGTCAGCCTGCGCTTTGACCTGCACCTGGTGGATGCCCTGCGCCTCCCTCACGTGCACTTCCTGGGGCAGAAGCCGGTGGAGGCGCTGCCGGGGTACGTGGCCAACTTGGACGTGTGCCTCATGCCCTACAAGCGCAACGAGTGGACGCGCCACATCAGCCCCCTGAAGATGTACGAGTACCTGGCCTGTGGCAAGCCCATCGTCTCCACCGAGATCCCAGCGGCGCGGGAGTTCGCCCACCTCCTCTACCTGGCGGAGGACCCGGACGCCTTCCTGGGCCTGGTGGCGCGGGCCCTGGAGGAGGACGACCCGGCCCTGGCCGCGGCGCGCCAAGCGGAGGCTGCCCGGCACACCTGGCGGGCCCGGGTGGAGCAGATGTCGTCCCTCATTGAGGCAGCCCTTTCGGCGCGGGCTTGAACAAATTGTAAGGGAAGCGCTTGACAGTTTCATCTTTCGTTCATATCATTGTGCTACAATGAGCAAAGGCCCTGAAAGGGGCCCGGAGAGGAAGCGAACCCCCATGCAAGACACCGACGTTCTGCGAGCCATCCGAGTCATCCGCAAGCGGCTGTGGTTGATCGCCCTGATCTTCCTGGTGACCATGGGCGTGGTCTTCTACACCCAGTTGACCGCGGGCGAGGTCTACCAGGCGGTGGTGCGGCTGCAGGTGCTGGCGGTGGAGCCGGGCACGGTGGGGCTGTTCTCCACGTTCCGTGCCCAGGCCACGAGCGATGAGATCATCGCCACCCAGAACGAGTTCATCTCTGTGTTGCAGGCCGGCTTTGTGGCCTGGGAGACGGTGGCAGATCTGAACCTGAACATCTCGGCTGCGCAGTTGTTGGACCGCATCACCATCCTGAGGGATGCGGACTTCATCAATGTGGTGGTGCAGGCCAGCACGCCCCAGGAGGCGGAGAGCATCGCCACCACCCATGTGGACAACGCTCTGGCCTACTACAAGACGGTGCGGGCCCGACCGGCCACCACATCCAAAGAGTTCCTGACCCTGCAGTTGGATGCGGAGAGGCAGCAGGTGGCCGCGGCCCGCCAGAAGTTCCTGAACTTCCGGCTGGAGCATGGGCTGGCCTCCGTGCCTTTGGAAGTGGAGGCGTACCAGAACCTGGTCCGCACGATGAAGACGGAGCGGGACCGGGCCTACATAGAGGCTCAACGGGCGCAGGCGGTCGCCGAGGCGTACCGCAAGGCGGCGGAAGAGGCCGAGGCCCAGGCCCAGTCCTTCTGGGAGCGGGCAGACGAGGCCCACAAGGCCCGGATAGAGGCGGAGAACCGCCAGTTGGCAGCCCTTGCCCAGAAGGACCAAACCCGCGCCCGCACGGCCGAGATTGAGGTAGAGGAGCAGCGTCAGAAGGAACTGGACGCGCGGGCCGACGCCCAGTACTACCAGGCGCTGGCCCGGGAGTACCGGAAGTCGGCCGCGCAGCAGGAGGCCCTGGCCGAGGGACACCGGGCTGCCCAGGCCCGCTACGACCAGGTCATCGCCTCCCTCCAGACGGAGTTGAGCACCCTCATCGGCCTGAGCGACACGTACGATGAACTGAACCGCCAGGTGGCCGAGGCCCTGGGCAGTTACGACTTCGTGCAGAGCAAACTCAATGAAGCCCGCCTGAAGGAAAGCCAGATCCGCAACATGGGGTACATCCAGATCATTGAGCCCGCCCGCACGCCCGACCGGCCGCTGCCTTCCAAACTGCCCCAGTACGCGCTGGCCGGCGCCGTCATCAGCCTCCTGGCCGGGATCGTGCTTTCCTTCCTCCTGGAGGGCCTGGAGTCGCTGGCACGGCCCAGCGCTGCCAGGAGGGCCGAGTAGGCAGCCATGGCCGGGGGCCTCTCCAGGGGCGGGGGAGCGGGCAGGAGGCCGTGG
>DAOTYM010000128.1:0-5028 GCA_034434775.1 Anaerolineae bacterium
AATGGCCAAGCCGAAGTTTGAGCGGACGAAGCCCCACGTGAACGTGGGGACGATTGGGCACATTGACCATGGGAAGACGACGCTGACTGCGGCCATCACCAAGGTGCTGTCGCTGAAGGGGTTGGCGCAGTTCCGGCCCTTTGACAGCATTGACAATGCGCCGGAGGAGAAGGCGCGGGGCATCACCATTGCCATTGCCCACGTGGAGTACGAGACGGAGAAGCGGCACTACGCCCACGTGGACTGCCCGGGGCACGTGGACTACATCAAGAACATGATCACTGGGGCGGCGCAGATGGACGGGGCCATCCTGGTGGTGGCGGCGCCGGATGGGCCGATGCCGCAGACGCGGGAGCACGTGCTTCTGGCGCGGCAGGTGGAAGTGCCGGCGATGGTGGTGTTCCTGAACAAAGTGGACATGATGCAGGATGAGGAGTTGTTGGAGCTGGTGGAGTTGGAGTTGCGGGAGCTCCTGAGCAAGTATGGGTTCCCTGGGGACGAGGTGCCCATTGTGCGGGGGAGTGCGCGCAATGCGTTGGAGTCGCCGTCCACGGACCCGAATGCGCCGGAGTATGCGTGCATTTGGGAGTTGCTGCGGGTGGTGGACGAGTACATTCCGACGCCAGTGCGGGAGATAGACAAGCCGTTCCTGATGCCCATAGAGGATGTGTTTGGGATCAAGGGGCGAGGGACGGTGGTGACGGGCCGGGTGGAGCGAGGGGTGATCCGGCCGATGGACGAGGTGGAGATAGTGGGGTTGCGGGACACGCGGCGGACGGTGGTGACGAGCGTGGAGATGTTCCGCAAGGTGTTGGATGAAGGGCGTGCGGGGGACAACATTGGGTGTCTCCTGCGGGGGATAGAGCGGGACGAGGTGGAGCGAGGGATGGTGCTGGCGGCGCCGGGGTCCATCACGCCGCACACGACCTTCCTGAGCGAGGTGTACGTGTTGAAGAAGGAGGAAGGGGGGCGGCACACGCCGTTCTTCAGTGGGTATCGGCCGCAGTTTTACATTCGGACGATGGACGTGACGGGGGAGATTCAGTTGCCCGAGGGCGTGGAGATGGTGATGCCTGGGGACAACGTGAATCTGAAGGTGAAGTTGATTGCGCCGGTGGCGCTGGAGGTGGGGTCGCGGTTTGCCATTCGGGAGGGCGGCCGCACCGTGGGCGCTGGCGTCATCACCAAGATCCTGGAGTAACCGAACGTTTCTTGGGGGCGCGCCAGCCCGAGGTGCGCCCCCACCACGGAATCGGAGCCCACGCGAGACCGCAGACCAGGCTTTGGGGGAACCATGGCGAAGCAGAGGATTCGGATTCGGCTGAAGGCATACGATCATCGGGTCCTGGACCAGTCGGTGCAGCAGATCGTGGAGACGGCGGAGCGGACCGGCGCGCTGGTGGTCGGGCCTGTGCCCCTGCCCACGCGCATTGAGCGGTTCACCGTGATGCGGTCTCCCTTCATTGACAAGGACTCTCGGGAGCAGTTTGAGATCCGCACCCACAAGCGCCTCATTGACGTGGTGGATCCAGGCTCCAAGACGATTGACCAGCTGATGCGGCTGCAGTTGCCGGCTGGCGTGGACATTGAGATCAAGCTCTAGGCGTGGGGCATCGCCGGTTCTCCACGCGCTGGGCTCTTCGGCTGCGCATGGGGCCCCTCCAAAGGCCCGGAAGACTCTAGAGAAGGGAGGGGGGAGCCCAGGGATGATGTGGCCGCTTGGCCGGCAGTCCCTGCTCCCAAGAAGTAGGCCATGAAGGGAATCATCGGCAGAAAGATAGGGATGACCCAGATCTTTGACGAGAAGGGCGAAGTCATCCCGGTCACGGTCATCCAGGCAGGCCCCTGCTACGTGACGCAGGTCAAAACGGAAGAGACCGATGGCTACAACGCGGTGCAGTTGGGGTTTGAGGAAGTGCCTCCCCGGAAACTGAACCTGCCGCTGTTGGGCCATCTGAAGAGGGCTGGCGTGCCGGCCCTGCGCTACCTGCGGGAGTTCCGCGCCAAGGACGCGGCCCAGTACCGCCCAGGGCAGAAGATCACGGTGGAGGTCTTCTCGCCTGGCGACCACGTGGACGTGGTGGGGACCTCCAAGGGGCGGGGCTTCGCTGGCGGCGTGAAGCGCTACGGCTTCGGCGGCGGCCCCAAGACCCACGGCCAGTCCGACCGGCACCGGGCGCCGGGTTCGGTGAGTTCGGGGACCACGCCTGGCCGGGTGTGGAAGGGGAAGCGCATGGCTGGCCACATGGGCAACCAGCGGGTCACCGCGCAGAACCTGACCGTCGTCCGCGTGGACGCGGACCGCAACTTGTTGGTGGTGAAGGGGCCGGTGCCCGGACCCCGCAATGGCCTCGTGGTGGTCAAAGAAGCCAGAAAGCAGGGGTAGAGGAGACGGGCGATGCGACTTCCTGTGCACGATATGATGGGGCAGAAGGTGGGCGAGGTGGACCTGCCGGAGGAGATCTTCGGCATTGAGCCGAACGTGCCGGTCATGCACCAGGCCCTGGTGCGCCAGTTGGCCAACGCCCGCCTGGGGACCCACGATACCAAGACCCGCGGCGAGGTGAGCGGCGGGGGCCGCAAGCCCTGGCGGCAGAAAGGGACCGGCCGGGCCCGCCAGGGGAGCACCCGGGCCCCCCACTGGCGCAAGGGAGGCACCGTCTTCGGGCCGACCCCTCGCTCCTACGAGCAGCGGATGCCGAGGAAGATGCGCCGGCTGGCCCTCCGGTCGGCCCTCTCCGTGAAGGCGGCAGAGGCGGGGATCGTCCTCGTGGACCGGCTGGAGATGGAGGCCCCGCGCACCAAGGACATGGAGGCAGTGCTGGCGAACCTCTCCCTGGACGACAGCGTGCTGGTCCTTCTGCCGGAGCGGAACTGGGCCGTGGAGCGGTCGGCGCGCAACCTGCCCCATGTCAAGACCCTGCGGGCCCACTACCTCAATGTGCGGGACCTTCTGGAGTACCGCTACGTCCTGATGCCGTTGGGGGCCCTGGACGTGCTCCGCGGGTTCCTGGGGCAGGACTAGGGACGGGGCTGGCCACGGCAGGGAAGCGAGAGAGGGTTGGAGGATGCACGTCTACGAAGTGCTCAAGCGTCCGGTGATGACGGAAAAGAGCATGTTGCTGGCCGACGAAGGCAAGTACGTCTTTGAGGTGGACCGCCGGGCCAACAAGCACCAGGTCAAAGAGGCCGTGGAGGCCATCTTCAACGTGCACGTGGTCTCGGTGAACCTCGTCAAGATGCCGCCGAAGCGGGCTCGGTACGGACGGCGCGTGGTGGTGAAGGAGCCGATGTGGAAGAAAGCCATCGTGACCCTGGCTCCTGGGGAGAAGATCCCGCTGTTTGAAGGCGTCTAACAGTCCCTCTGAGCCGGGAGGCCCCAGGGCCGGCACCTGTGGGCGCGGACGGCCTCGGGACGTGGGGAACCGTGGGAGTGAGGTAAGGCGCATGGGTATCAAGGTCTACAAACCGACTTCGCCGGGGCGGCGGGGGATGAGCGTCTCCACCTTTGAGGAGATCACCCGCACCGAACCGGAAAAGTCCCTGGTGGTGCCGCTGAAGAAGCACGCCGGGCGCAACGTCCAGGGGCGCATTACCGTGCGACACCGAGGCGGTGGGCACAAGCGCCGCTACCGGATCATTGACTTCAAGCGGGATAAGTTCGGCATCCCAGGGCGGGTGGATTCCATTGAGTACGACCCGAACCGGTCGGCCCGCATCGCGCTGGTGGTCTATCCGGATGGCGAGAAGCGGTACATCCTGGCCCCCCTGGGGCTCAAGGTGGGCGACACGGTCGTCTCGGGCCCGGAGGCGGACATCCGGGTGGGCAACGCGCTCCCCATCCGGAACATCCCGGTCGGGACCATGATCCACAACATAGAGTTGCACAAGGGCCACGGGGGGCAGTTGGTGCGTTCGGCGGGCACGTCGGCCCAGTTGCTGGCCAAGGAGGGGAACTACGCCCAGGTGCGCCTGCCCAGCGGCGAGGTGCGGCTGGTCCACGTGGACTGCATGGCCACCATCGGCCAGGTGGGGAACGTGGACCATCAGAACATCAGCCTGGGCAAGGCGGGGCGCAGCCGCTGGCTGGGCCGTCGCCCGGCGGTGCGCGGTTCGGCGATGACCCCCAGGGACCACCCCCACGGGGGCGGCGAAGGGCGTTCGCCCATTGGCATGCCTTCGCCCAAGTCTCCCTGGGGCAAGCCCACCCTGGGCTACAAGACGCGGCGCAACAAAGCCACGGATAAGTACATCGTGCGGCGTCGTGGGAAGCGCCGCGGGTAGTGGAAGGAGAGGGCTGAGCGATGTCCAGGTCTCTGAAGAAAGGGCCGTACGTAGATCCCAAACTGCTGCGGCGCATTGAAGAGATGAACCGACGGGGCGAGAAGCGGGTCATCCGCACCTGGTCGCGGGACTCCACCATCTTCCCCCAGATGGTGGGCCACACCATCGCCGTGCACGATGGCCGGCGGCACGTGCCCATCTACATCACCGAGAACATGGTGGGGCACAAGTTGGGCGAGTTCGCGCCCACCCGTTTCTTCCGTGGCCACATCGTCAAGGAAAAAGGGACCCGTCGGGGTCGGGGGTAAGAGCCGATGGAAGTGCGAGCCGTGACCAAGTACGTGGGCATTTCGCCCCAAAAGGTGCGCCTGGTCATTGACCAGGTGCGGGGGAAGCCGGCCGAGGAGGCCCTGGCCATGCTGAAGTTCATGCCCCAGGCCGCTGCCCGGCCGGTGGCCAAGACCATCCAGTCGGCCCTGGCCAACGCGGAGGAGAACTTCGGCCTGGCCAAGCAGGACCTCTACATCGCCAAGATCGTGGCCGACCAGGCTCCCACTCGGCGGTGGCGACGCTTCGGCCCCCGGGGGCGGTTCAAGCCGATCCTGCGGCGGGCGTCGCACATTACCGTGGTGCTGGCCGAGCGGGAAGAGTAGCGGGAGGACCGCAGGCAGGATTTCCGCAAGAGGAGGGATTCGTTGGGGCGCAAAGTACACCCGATTGGCTTCCGACTGGGCCTCATCAAGG
>DAOTYM010000129.1:0-2310 GCA_034434775.1 Anaerolineae bacterium
AGGTGGTCTCTGAGTGCAGAAGTGGATAAGCGTCGTGCCCGTGAGCGGCGGCACCTGCGGGTGCGGAAGAGGGTCTTCGGCACGCCAGAGCGCCCGCGCCTGAACGTGTACCGGAGCCTGAGCCACATCTACGCCCAGGTCATAGACGACACCCGGGGCGTGACCCTGGTCTCCGCGTCCACCATTGATCCGGAAGTGCGGCCGCATGTGCAGGGGCTCCCGAAGACGGAGCAGGCACGCCTGGTGGGGAAGAAGGTGGCCGAGCGGGCCCTGGCCAAGGGGATCACCAAGGTGGTCTTTGACCGCGGGGGCTACAAGTACCACGGCCGGGTGAAGGCCCTGGCGGAAGCCAGCCGCGAGGCCGG
The DNA here is from genome assembly GCA_034434775.1 of Anaerolineae bacterium. Lineage (GTDB taxonomy): Bacteria > Chloroflexota > Anaerolineae > DTPP01 > DTPP01 > DAOTYM01. The sequence continues at coordinate 366 of DAOTYM010000129.1, forward strand.
GCTGGAGTTCTAGGCGAGGGGACTGGAAGGTCGGCACGCCGACCTTTGTGGAGGAGGCAGACCACGCATGGATACGAGAGGATACGGAGCCGCCTCGTTTGAGGAGATGGAGTACGACGAGCGGGTGATCCACATCGCCCGGACGGCCAAGGTGGTCAAGGGCGGCCGGCGGTTCAGTTTCCGCGCCGTCGTGGTGGTGGGCGATGGCAAGGGCCGCGTGGGCGTCGGCATCGGCAAGGCGGGCGAGGTTCCCGATGCCATCCGCAAGGGGTCCGAGCGGGCCAAGCGGCACATGGTGCGGGTCCCCCTGGTGGGGAGCACCATTCCCCACGAAGTGCTGGCCAAGTTCGGGGCGGCTGAGGTCCTGTTGAAGCCCGCGTCCCCGGGCACGGGGGTCATCGCCGGCGGCGCGGTGCGCGCCGTGGTGGAGGCGGCGGGCATCCGGGACGTCCTGAGCAAGTCCCTGGGCAGCGACAACATCATGAACGTCGCCATGGCCACCTGGGAGGCCCTCAAGCAACTGAAGGACGTAGAGGAACAGGCCCAGTTGCGGGGCCTGCCTTTGGACCGGGTGGCTCCGTTCTGGGGGAGGTCCAGAGATGCCTCGTAAGGAGAAGAAGGCTGCTCCGCCCAGGCTGCGCATCACCTGGGTCAAGAGCGACATCGGCTACGACAAGCGGCAGAAAGGGACCATCCGGGCCCTGGGCCTGCGCCACCTGGGGGATACGGTGGAGCACGAAGCGACGCCGGCCATCCGCGGCATGGTGGCGAAGGTGATCCACCTGGTGAAGGTGGAAGAGGTCCAGGGGTAAGGGGAGTGTAGGCAGCGTCCCGCCTTTCTGAGAGCGGGGCGCTGTGGAAGGCGTAGAGGAGCGGGGAAGCGATGAAGTTGCACGAGTTGCAGCCCGCCGAGGGGGCCAAGAAGAAGCGGAAGCGCGTGGGGCGCGGCATCGCGGCCGGCCAGGGCAAGACCGCAGGGCGCGGCACCAAGGGCCAGAACGCCCGCACCGGCGGGGGAGTCCGCCCCTACTTTGAGGGAGGCCAGTTGCCCCTGGTGCGGCGGTTGCCCTTCAAGCGCGGCTTCACCAACATCTGGCGCATTGAGTACACGCCGGTCAACCTGGAGCGCCTGGACCGCTTCCCGGCAGGGAGCGAGGTGACCCCCGAGACCCTGGCCGAGGCGGGCATCATCAAGTCGTCGCGGGAGGCGGTGGTCATCCTGGGTCAGGGCGACCTGGACCGCCCCCTGACGGTCAAGGCGCACCGGTTCTCCGCCTCGGCGCGGGAGAAGATCCTCAAGGCCGGGGGCACGGTGGAAGTCCTGGAGTACGAGAGGGCGTAGGGGGTTGGGCTGGCAGGGCCTGACCGAGGAGAGGCGAGGACATGCTACAAGCAGTGCGCAATGCCTTCCGACTGCCTGACCTGCGGCGGAAGATCCTCTTCACCTTCTTCATCCTGGTGATCTTCCGCCTGGGCGCGCACGTGCCGGTGCCGGGCGTGGATGCGGAGCGGCTACGTGCCCTGTTCCAGAGCAACGAGCTGCTGGGGCTCCTGGACCTGTTCTCGGGCGGCGCGATGTCCACCTTCTCGGTCATGGCTATGGGGGTCTACCCCTACATCACGGCGAGCATCGTCATGCAGTTGCTCCAGCCGCTGATCCCCCAGTTGGAGCAGTTGTCCAAGGAAGGGGAGCAGGGCCGCCAGAAACTGAACCAGTACACCCACTGGCTGACGGTGCCCCTTTCGGCGATGCAGGCCTTTGGCTCAGCGAGCCTGATGGCCCAGCAGGGGATCCTGGTGAACTTCGGCCTCACGCCCCAGACCTGGATCCCCACCCTCTCCACGGTGCTGACGATGACCGCGGGGACGATGTTCGCCGTATGGCTCGGCGAGCCTGATGGCCCGGCAGGGGATCCTGGTGAACTTCGGCCTCACGCCCCAGACC
>DAOTYM010000130.1:0-8423 GCA_034434775.1 Anaerolineae bacterium
ACCATGCTCCTCACGAACCAGTCCAGCATCCGCGAGGTCATCCTCTTCCCGCACCTGCGCCCCCGGGACCGGGAATGAGCGAGAGAAGCACAGGCTGTAGGGGCGATTCATGAATCGCCCCTACCATTTTCAGCCACCGATTCAAATCGGGGCTCAGACAGGGCGTCGGCCTGTGCCGACGCCGTCCACCGCGGGGACGGCCCATGGGGGAGAGGCACGCCTCTCCCCTGCGCACCTCACCCCTACCCCCAGGCCCAATCGCCCGCACCGTTTGGGCAGGGAGAGGCCCTATGCTATAATTCCGCCACTATACGTTCAGGTTTTCACGGGAGGAACCGATGACCGAACCCCTGCGCATCCTGTACCTCTCTGCCGAGGTCGTCCCCTTCGCCAAGACGGGGGGCCTGGCCGACGTCGCGGGGTCCCTGCCCAAAGCCGTCCGCGCCCTGGGACACGACATCCGCGTGGCCATGCCCAGGTACGGACGGGTGGATGTGGAGAAGTTCGGCCTGAAGAAGGTCCTCGGCCCCTTCCCCGTCCCCTTGGACGACGAGCAGAAGCCCGCGGAGATCTACGAGGGGCGCATCGGGAAGGACGTCCCCGTCTACTTTGTGGAGAACAAGGAACTCTACGACCGCGACGGCATCTACATGTACCCCGACGACGCCGAGCGGTTCATCTTCTACTGCCGGGCCGCCCTGGAGATGTGCCGCCTCCTGGGGTGGCGGCCAGACGTCATCCACTGCAACGACTGGCACACGGCCATCGTCCCCAACTGGCTGAAGACCATCTACAAAGACGACCCCTTCTTCGCCGGGACGGCCACCGTCTACACCATCCACAACCTGGCCTACCAGGGCATCTTCGGCTACCGCGTCCTGGAGATCGCCGGCGTGGACGAGTACGGCTTCCTCGCCCACCCCGACATGGCCGACCTGAACGGCGTGGTGGACCTGATGGCCCGGGGCATCCACTTTGCCGATGTCATCAACACCGTCAGCGAGACCTACGCCCAGGAGATCCTCACCCCGGAGTACGGCGAACGCCTGGACCCCCTCCTGCGGGACCGCCGCCACCGCCTCTTCGGCATCCTCAACGGGATTGACTACGAGGTGATGAACCCGGCCACGGACCCCCACATCGCCCAGCACTACGACATCCACTCCCTGGACAAGCGGGTGGAGAACAAGAAGGCCCTCCAGCGGGAGGCCGGCCTTGAGGAGGATGCGGATGCCCCTCTCGTGGGGGCCATCTCGCGCCTCACCGATCAGAAGGGGTTTGACCTGGTCGCCCAGGTCATGGAGCCCATGCTCCGCTACCTCAAGGTGCAGTTCGTGCTCCTGGGGACAGGGGAGCAGCGCTATCACGACATGTTCAGCGACCTCTCGCAACGCTACCCGGACCGGGTGCGGGCCTTCCTCACCTTCAACGCCCCCCTGGCCCAGCGCATCTACGCCGGGTCGGACCTGTTCCTCATGCCCTCCCGCTTTGAGCCCTGCGGCCTGGGCCAGATGATCGCCATGCGCTACGGCAGCGTCCCCGTGGTGCGGGAGACCGGCGGCCTGGCCGACACGGTGAAGGACTTTGACCCCCGCACGGGGACCGGCAACGGCTTCACCTTCCGCGAGTACGAGCCCTTGGCCCTCTACACCGCCCTGGTCCGCGCCGTGGAGACCTACCGCCACGCGGAGGTCTGGCGCCGCATCCAACTGGCCGGCATGACGGCCGATTTCTCCTGGGCTGCCTCTGCCCGCAAGTACGTGGACCTGTACTACCGCGCCCTGGCGGTGATCAGGGGCGAACACGCGCTGGAAGAGTACGGCGTGACGAGAGCCCGCCAGGGGGACGGGGAGGGGCAGCGATGACCTTCGGCTCCATCCCCCGAGACATCGTCCACCTGGAGGACCTGGTACAGGCCCTTCCCCCGGAGGGCCAGGAGCGGTTCCGCCGCATCTTCCACGTCACCCGTACCGTGGGCCGCCTGGTCCCCCCGCTGGAGATGCACCCGTGGATCCAGAAGTACTTCGGCTCCGTGGAGGCCGTGCAGGAGCAGACCATCGTCAAGGTGACGAACCTCATCACTTTGGAGGGCGCGCTCTTCAACAGCCTGCGGGCGCAACGGCCCATGGAGACGAAGGCCCAGGCCGACGTGGTCAAGATCATTGAGGAGGCGGTCGGCGACCCCTTCTGCCATCCGGAGACCGGCACTCCGGCCGATTCCTTCGGCCGGGCCCAGGGGAAGCACGCCATCACTGCCAGCAACGTTGCCAAGTACGACGGCTTCCACGGGCTGGTGGTCTTCCACGAGCACAACCCCTTGCGGTTCACCGCCGAGCAGGTGGCCGACTACCTGGAGGTGGCGCTGGAGTGGGCAGGCAAGGCCCGCCAGGAGGACCCGGAGGCCAAGTACTTCTTCTTCATGTGGAACTGCCTCTGGAAGAGCGGGGCTTCCATCCTCCACGGCCACGCCCAGATGACCCTGGGCCGGGGGATGCACTACGCCCGCGTGGAGGCGCTGCGGCGCGCTGCCTTCCTCTACCGGGTGGGGCACGGCGTGAACTACTTTGACGACCTGGTCCAGGTCCACGAGGACCTGGGCTTGACCTTCGCCACCGTGCCAGGGGTGCAGGGCCTGGCCTACCTGACGCCCATCAAGGAGAAAGAGGTCCTCCTCATCTCCAAGCGCCTGTGCGACGGCCTGCCCCAGGCCATCTACCAAGTCCTGGACGCCTTCGTGCACCGCCTGGGGGTGCAGAGTTTCAACTTGGCCCTGTACGTGCGCCCCTTTGGCCCCTCCGACGAGGACTGGAGCGAGTTCCCCATCGTGGTGCGCATCGTGGACCGCGGCGACCCCATGAACCGCACCGCCGACATGGGAGCCATGGAACTCTACGCCTCCAGCGTCATCGCCTCCGACCCCTTCCGGGTGGCCGAGGCCCTCCGGAAAGAAAAGGGGTGACGGACGCATCCCAGAGCGCCGTCACCCGAGGGGTGTAGGTCGCGCTTCCAACACCTGGGTAGGGGCAGTCCATGGATCGCCCCTACGAACCTCACCCCATCCCCCGATCCCCCTTGCCCTCTCCGCAGGCGGAGAGGGCAAGGGACCGTAGGGGCAATTCATGAATTGCCCCTACAGAGCCGCACCGGAGGGGCCAGGGGGTAGGGGGTGAGGCGCGCCTCGCCCCTATGGGCCGTCCCCGCGGTGGACGGCGTCGGCGCAGGCCGACGCCTTGCTTGAGCCCCGATTTGAATCGGTGGCCGAAAATGGTAGGGGCAATTCACGGATCGCCCCAAACGCCGTCAACGCGTCAACGAATGGAGGAACGAAAAACGAATGGCCCGCGCAGGGTCCATTCGTTTATTCGTTGGACATTCGTTGACGGCTCTCCTCAGGAGAAGCAAGGTACTCCTCCTGGCGTGCCGCCGTGACGAAATGGGCAGTAGCCTAGGCGCGCCCTCACGCCGCGAGCATGTCGGCCGGCAGGTCGGCAGGGTAGCCGCCTTCCTGCGGCCCGGACGCCTTGCGGAAGACCAGGTGGTCCTCCTCCAGGTCCACCACGATGAAATCGCCCTCCTGGAACTCACCCTGCAGGAGCCGCTTGGAGAGGGGGCTTTCCACCTCCCGCTGCAGGGTGCGGCGCAGGGGCCGTGCCCCGAACTGGGGGTCAAACCCCTCTTTGGCCAGCCACTCGCGCGCCGCCTCCGTCAGGGCGATGTTCAGCCCGTGCTCCAGGAGCCGCTCCCTGATCTCCTGCATCTGCAGGTCCACGATCTGTTTGACGTGCTCCAGGGTCAGGTTGTGGAAGATGATGACCTCGTCAATGCGGTTCAGGAACTCCGGGCGGAAGGTCCGCTTGAGGCCCGCCTCAATGTCCCGGCGCATCCTCTCGTGCTCTGAGGTCTCGTCCTCGCCCCGCAGGAACCCCAGCGGCCCCGCGTAATCCGCGTACTGGGTGCCGATGTTGGAGGTCATGATGAGCACCGTGTTGCGGAAGTCCACCGTGCGGCCGTGTCCGTCGGTGAGGCGGCCCTCCTCCAGGATCTGGAGCAGGGTGTTCCACACGTCGGGGTGGGCCTTCTCAATCTCGTCAAAGAGGATGACGCGGTAGGGGCGCCGGCGGACGGCCTCGGTCAACTGGCCGCCTTCTTCATAGCCCACGTACCCGGGCGGCGCGCCGATGAGGCGGGCGACGGAGTGCCGCTCCCGGTACTCGCTCATGTCCACCCTGAGGAGGGCGTCCTCGTCGTCAAAGAGGAACTCGGCCAGGGCCTTGGCCAGTTCCGTCTTCCCCACGCCCGAGGAACCCAGGAAGATGAAGGAGCCGATGGGGCGCTTGGGGTCCTTGAGCCCGGCCCGGGCGCGCCGGATGGCGTCGGCCACGGCGCGGATGGCCTCGTCCTGGCCGACAATGCGCCGGTGCAGGTACTCCTCCATCTGGAGGAGCTTCTCCGCTTCCGTCTGCATCAGGCTGGTGACCGGGATCCCCGTCCACTTGGCCACGACCTCGGCGATGTCCTCCACGTCCACCACGTCGTCCAGGCCCTGCTCCTGGCGCCAGGCCTCAAACGCGGCCTGGAACTCTGCCTCCAGTTTGATGCGCTCGCTCTTGTACAGGGCGGCCGTGGCGTAGTCGCGGGAGAGCCCGGCCTCCTCCTCCTTGGCGCGGAGGTCGTCAATCTTGCGCTTGCGCTCCTTCAACTCTGGGGGCATGCTGAAGAGGGCCACGCGCAGTTTGGAGGCGGCCTCGTCCATCAGGTCAATGGCCTTGTCGGGGAGATGGCGGTCGGTGACGTAGCGGTGGGAGAGGCGCGCCGCGGCCACCAGGGCCTCCTCCGTGAAGCGGACGCCGTGGTGCTGCTCGTACCGGTCCCGCAGCCCCTTCAGCATCTCTATCGTCTCTTCCACGGAGGGCTCTTCCACGTAGATGGGGGCGAAGCGCCGCTCCAGGGCGCTGTCTTTCTCCACGTACTGGCGGTACTCGTCCAGGGTGGTGGCGCCGATGCAGCGCAGTTCGCCGCGGGCCAGGGCCGGCTTCATCATGTTGGAGGCATCAATGGCCCCCTGCGCCGCGCCAGCCCCCACAACGGTGTGCAGTTCGTCAATGAAGAGGATGATCTCCCCCCGCGCCTGCTGGATCTCCTCCAGGGCGGCCTTAAGGCGCTCCTCAAACTCGCCCCGGAAGCGGGTCCCCGCCACCATGGCCCCCAGGTCCAGGGAGACGATCCGCTTCCCCAGGAGCATCTCCGGCACGTCGCCGGCCACGATCTTCTGCGCCAGCCCCTCCACGATGGCCGTCTTGCCTACCCCGGCCTCGCCGATGAGGACGGGGTTGTTCTTGGTGCGGCGGATGAGGACCTGGATCACCCGCAGGATCTCGTTCTCGCGCCCGATGACCGGGTCCAGTTTGCCCTGTTTGGCCAGGGCGGTCAGGTCCCGGCTGTACTTCTCCAGGGTGCGGTACTGGCTTTCGGCGGTGGGGCTGTTGGCGCGGTGGCCGCGCCGGATCTCCAGGATGGCATCCAGGAGTTTCTCCCGCGTCACGCCTTCGTCGGCCAGGATGCGGGCGCTGGGGGTGTTCTTCTCGCTGGCGATGGCCAGGAGCAGGTGCTCCACCGAGACGTAGTCGTCCTTGAGGCGCTCGGCCTCGGCGTAAGAGAGGTCCAGGATGCGCTTGAGGCGCGGGGTGATGAAGACCTGGGCAGAAAGGGTGCCAAAGGGCATGGCCACGCGCGGGGTCGCCTCCAGCACGCTCTCCAGCCGCCTGCGCACCGCCATGGGGTCCACCCCAATTTGCTCCAGGATGTCGTGCACCAGGCTCTCGGGCTGCTCCAGAAGGGCCAGGAACAGGTGTTCGGTATCCACCTGGCTGTGTCCGTAGCGCTGCAAGATCTCGTGAGCGCGCATGGCCGCGTCCTGTGCGCGCTCCGTGAACCGATCAAACCGCATCATCAAGTCAACCTCTCCGCGTGCCTCTTCCGCCCGGCACGAGGGCATACCCAGATGGACGGCCTGCAGCCGTCTCTTTGCATGCTTCCGAAATCCCGAAGGGGGACGCTTTCCATCTATAGTGTATCCGAAAACAGTCTACCGGGCAAGTGTAGGAAGCACATCAGAAAAGTGCTGGAATTGTGTCAGAAAGGGTGCTGTCAGCGGGTGCGGGGAACGGGTTGAACGGACGCCAGCAGGTCGTCTCCCGACGCGCCGCTCCGCAGGGACAGGCCTTGTGCCTGCCCAGGCACCCGCAAGGGGTGCCCCCACCCCACCCCTCACGCTAAAGCGCGGCAGGCCGCAAGCGCCACGCCCGGCCTTCACCTGCCGCGGAGCGCCAGGGGGAGGTAGCGGCGTGAGGGCGGTGGCCCTCCCACCCGGAGCCGGACCTGCACCGTCCCCTCTGGAGCGAGGGGGTCGTTCCAGGCGAAGGCCAGCGAGGCGTCGTGGGTCCCGGGGGCCAAGCCCTCGGTCCAGAGGGTCAGGGTGAGGGCCTGCTCCTCGCCCGGAAGCACCTCTCCCGCGGCGGGTTCCAGGGCGGTCCACGGCGGCGGGGGCCCCGCCAGGCTCCAGGCCAGGGGGCCATAGCCTGCGTTCTGGAGGGCGAAGGCCCGCGTGACCACCTCCCCCGGCGCGGCTGCGGCCTCCACGGCCGGGGGGCTGAGCCAGCCGTGGGGCATCCCCACCGCCACGGTGAGGGGCGCGCTCTCGCCCACGTTGTGGGCGGCGTCGTAGGCCCGGGCGACGAAGGTGCGCAGCCCGGGCCCCTCCCCCGCGGGCAGGGAAAAGGTGTAGGGTGGGTCGGCCCGCATCCCGAGGACCTGCGTCGGCCCCTCGTGGACCGAAACGAGCGTCACCCCCACCTCGTCCGAGGCCAGCGCGGTGAGGGAGATGGGTGCAGCAAGGGGCCAGTACAGGGCGGTGGACGTCAGGGCCACGGTGGGCGAGAGGCCGTCGCCCGGGCCCCCGCCGGCGCGGCGCGGGTCCTGGGCCATGGCCACCAGGAGTTCCACCGCTTTCCGGTTGCGGGCCGTCTCCTGGGGGATGACCTCGTCCGGCGGGTAGAAGCCAGGCGGGATGCCCCGCGGGTACAGTTCAAAGGTGAAGGCGATGATGCGCCGCACCCCGTAGAGCCAGTCGTCGCTCGTGCCGTCCGCCACGTACAGGTTGCTGGCCTGCTGGGCGCGGTAGCCGTTGGCCGCGGCCAAGGCCTTCCCCAGGCGTTCAAAGGTGGCCCGGTCCAGGGGATCCGCCACGGGGGCGTAGGTGTGGGACCAGGGCCAGAGGACGTACTCGCCGAAGGTGTGCAGGCTCAGGGAGACCGTGACCTCCGGATGGGCCAGGACGAAGCCGCGGAGGGCCTGCGTCTCCGGCTCGGAGAAAGGGGCCGGGCCGCGGTAGGTCTCGTCCCCTGGGGTGGCGCTGGAGCCGCCGCAGCAGCCCCACAGGTAGCCGTAGTTGCGGTTCAGGTCCACGCCGTAGACCCACGGCGGGTCTATGGGCCGGCGGTTGGGCCGCCACCACTCGTAGCCGAAGCCGGACAGGATGTCGTACTCGCCCCCGTCCGGGTTCACGTTGGGGAAGACCCAGAGGACCCGGTGGTTCAGGAGGTTGGTCACGGCCGGGTCCACGCCGTACCCTTCGGCGAAGTGGTGGGCGATGGCGAGGGCCTGCTCCGTGCTCAGGTGCTCCCGGCCGTGGGTGAGGGCGAAGACGAGCGCGCCCGGCTCGCCCTCGTCCTCGTCGGGGCGATCGGTGATCCTGACGCCCTGGAGGAGCCGCCCCTCCCAACTGGTGCCGAGGGTCGCCAGGCGCACGAGGTGGGGGTAGCGGGCCGCCAAGTCGGCCAGGTCGGCCAGCACCTCATCGTAGTTGTGGTAGGCGCTGTCGTCCGGGGGGAAGTCCAGGGCCACCGCTTCCCAGACGACCTGGAACCCGGCCCGCTGCAGCCTCCGGGCCTGCCCCTCCGTGAGGAGGGCCCATGCCCACCCGCTCTCCACATCCACCCCTTCCGGCGCAACGCCCCACTGCACCAGGCGGCTGCGCTCCTCTCGGGTGGGGGCGTAGACGCGGGCGAGGCGCGGCCGGGCGTCGGCCAGGGCCAGGGTGGCCCCCGCAAGCAGGAAGGCCAGCACCACCCCCAAGAGGCCGGGTTTCCGCAGGCCCCGCGCCTTCATCGCCCGCCCATCCCGGTCAGGGTGATGCCTTGGATGAAGTACCGCTGCCCCACCACGAAGAGGACCAGGACCGGCAGGAGGGCGATGGTGGAGCCGGCCATGAGGAGGTGCCACTGGATGGCGTAGCGGGACTGGAAAGACGAGAGGCCCACCGGCAGCGTGCGCATCTCCAGGCTGTTGGTCACCACCAGGGGCCACAGGAAGTCGTTCCACTGGCCCATGAAGGTGAAGATGGCCAGGGTCGCCAGGGCCGGCGT
>DAOTYM010000131.1:0-5876 GCA_034434775.1 Anaerolineae bacterium
CGCCGGGGATGTATTCCACGCTGGCCCGCTCCGAGGCGAAGTTGACCTCGGCCCGCAGGACCCCTTCCAGTTTGGAAAGGGCGCGCTCAATGGTCAGGGCGCAGTTGGCGCAGGTCATGCCGGTGACCGGCAGGTCGGCGTGGGCCGTGAGGACGCCGTAGCCGGCCTCCTCCACGGCCTCGGCCACGCGCGCCAGGGTCAGGCGCGTGGGGTCAAAGGCGAGGGAGGCCTGTTCCGAAGCGAAGTTGACCGTCGCCTCCTCCACCCCTTCCAGCCGCTTCAGGGAGCGTTCCACGGTGAGGGCGCAGTTGGCGCAGGTCATGCCCTTGATGGGCAGGGTGACACGCTTTTCAGCCATTGGCGAGCCTCCGTGCGCCGGCCCGTCTCAGCGGGGGGCCAGCGCGCTGCCGCCCTCACTCGGCGACAGGGTATCCGATCTCGGCCAGGACCTCCTTGGCCCGGGCGAGGGCTTTCTCGTCGCGGTAGGACAGGGTGACGGTCTTGGCCTCCACGCTTCCTTCCACCTGCTCAATCCCTTCCACGGCGCGCAGTTCCCGCTGGATGGTCATGATGCAGTGGTGGCAACTGATGTTGGGCACGCGCAACGTGACTGTAGCCATGGGTTGACCTCCTTTATCTGCCTTTCACCTCTTGGAGAGGGCGTTGAACACGGCGAGCAACTCGCGGATGACCCGCTCCCTCTCGTGCGGGTCCTCGCCCCGGATGGCCGTGGTGACGCAGGTCTGCAGGTGCCGCTCCAGGACGAGGGAGTTCACTGCGTCCAGGGCGCGCTGGATGGCGAAGGTCTGGGCCAGGATGTCTATGCAGTACTGGTCCTCTTCCACCATCTTCTGGACGCCACGGATGTGGCCCTCAATGCTCTTCAGCCGCTGCAGGATGCGTTCCTTGGCTTCCTTCAGGTCCTGCTCCGACGCTGGGTGGGTCACACCTTCCCTCCTCACAGGCCCTTCGGCCGCTTGCCCCCTCCCCCCGGGGAGGGGTCACTTCAAGTATACCACAGGTCAGGGCAGTTGTCAAGGGTTTTGTTCGGGATTTTATGAAAGAGTTATGGGAAAAAGTCCACGGCCTGCGCCCGCGGCACGCCCCCTGCATCCGTGCTCGCGCGCTGGTCCGCGCCCCAGGGTCCCCGATTTGACAAAGAATTCACAATGCGCTAAAATGGGCTTTGTAGGATACTTGTCACTCATATATTCAGTCCAGAATACCCTGGGAGTGGGGAAGATGACACGTTGGAATTCCGCACCTCCTCCTGGCCTTTCCGAGGCGCGCCTCTCCCGCCGCGCCTTCCTGAAGGGGACCCTGGCTGGCGGCCTCGTGCTGGCAGGAAGCGGCTTCCTCTCCTGGCTGGAGGCCCTGGCCAAGGTGCAGGCCGAGTACGCCATGGTCATTGACGCCACCAAATGCGTGGGCTGCCGGGCCTGCGAACTGGCCTGCCAGCAGCGCAACCACCTGGCTCAGGGCAAGAGTTACATCCGCATCCTGCCCAAGGGCACCCCAGAGAAGCGCTGGTTCCTGCCAGTCCAGTGCCAGCACTGCCAGAAGCCGCCCTGCGCCGAGGTCTGCCCCACCCGGGCCACCTACACCCACGAGACTGGCGTGGTCCTGGTCAACCCCAAGACCTGCGTGGGGTGCAAGTACTGCGCGCTGGCCTGCCCATACAATGCCCGCATCTTTGACGAGAAGACGGGCCTGATGGAGAAATGCTGGCTGTGCCTGGACTACGTCCTGGGGGGCGGCGAGCCGGCCTGCGTCCATGCCTGCGTGCTGGGGGCCCGCCTCTTCGGCCGGCGGGACGACCCCGCAAGCCCCGTGGGCGAACTCATCGCCTCGGGCAAGGCCAAGCCGCTGCACCCGGAGTTCGGCACACGCCCGGGCATCCTCTACTACATCCTGCCCGAAGAAGCGTAGGAGGCGTGGAGCATGTCCCAACCGCATTGGGGATGGTTGGTCGCCATCTACCTCTTTTTGGGAGGCATGGGAGCGGGGTGCTTCCTGGTGGCCGCGGCGGTGGAGTGGACTGGCGAGCGGTACAAGCACGCCTTCTGCCCCACCACGCTGGTGGGGGCCACGGTCCCCGGCCCCCTCATCGCCCTCGGCACGGTCCTCCTCATCTTTGACCTGGGGGCCGGGAAGATGGAGCCCTGTCGCATCTTCTACATGTTCACCCACTTCCGTTCGGCGATGACCTGGGGCATCTGGATCCTGACCCTCTTCATCCCCCTGTGCTTCCTGTACGGCCTGGTGGAACTGATGCACGTCTACCCGGGCATCCTGGCCTGGGCGCGGCGGTGGCTGGCTTTCCTGCCCGAGGACCTGCCCTACCGCCGCATCAAGCGGATCCTGTGCCCTGTGGGGAGCGTCTTCGCCGTGGGGACGGCGGTCTATACTGGCGTGCTCCTGAGCGTGGTGCGGGCCATCCCCTTCTGGAACACGCCGGTCCTGCCCTTCCTCTTCCTGGTCTCGGCCCTCTCCACCGGCATGGGCCTCAACATAGACCTCTCGGGCACCATTGCCGTGGGGCCCATGGAGCGGCGCTTCCGCAACCTGCCCCTCTACCACATGGTCTTCATCGGAGGCGAGGCCCTGCTCATCGGGCTGCTCCTCCTCCTGGCGTTCCTGCGGGGCGGCGCCGCGGCCCAGTCGGCCCAGATGATCGTCACAGGCCCCACGGGCCTGGTCTTCTGGGTCGTGGTGGTCCTGTTCGGGCTCCTCATCCCGTTCCTCTTCCACGCCTATGCCTACGGAGCGCGGCAGCATTCCTTGGCTGGAGGCATCCTCTCCGGGGCGGGGATCGTCATCGCCGGCCTGTTCCTGCGCTACCTCATCGTAGCCAGCGGGATCCCCGTGGCCCTGTAGCGCGGCGGAGGGAAGGCACATGCTACCAGAACACTGGCCTCGTTGGGTTCCCATCCTGATCAGCATCTTCCTGGCCCTTCTGGCCATCGGGCTGGGCCTGGTGCTGGAGCCAGCGGCGCAGGCCCTGCGGCCGCAGCCGACCCCCACGCCCACCCTGCCGGCCATCCCCTACGCCCGCCCCCTCTCCGGGGAGTGCGAGAAGTGCCACTTCAGCCGGGAGGCTCTCCTGGCCAGCGGCGCCGACCCGGCCCGGGCGGACGAGGTCCTCATTGACCCAGCCTCCCTGTGGACGCCCCACGGCCGCCTGGGCTGCGTGACCTGCCACGGCGGAAAGGGCCAGGTAGCAGATAAGGACCAAGCCCACGAGGGGCTGATCCAAGACCTTACGGACCAGTATCCTCAGGATTGCCTGATCTGCCACCGCAACTTGCCGGCCGAGTTCCCCGAGGACCGGCTGCGGACCCCCCACGGGGCCATCGTGGACGCGGTCTGGGAAGGCTCTCCCTGCGCCGTGCACTGCAGCGACTGCCACGGGCAGGTGGGCCACGGGTTTGACCCCGTCACTGGCAGGACCATCTGCTCCATGTCGGTCTGTTTGGACTGCCACCGGGAGCGGAACGTCCCTGGCCTGACGGACTGCATCACCTGCCACATCGGGCCCCACGACGTGGCCGCGACGTTGGATTGCCAGACCTGCCACACCTCCACCGAGCGGTGGGACCAGGTGGCGCTCCGGGTGCACCCGGTGCCCCTCGTGGGGAAGCACGCGGCTATTGGCTGTTTTGAGTGCCACCAGTGGCCCAACTTCCGGGGGCTGGATTACGTCTGCAGCGACTGCCACAAGCGGCCTCACACCTTCGGCAACGACAACTGTGCCCTCTGCCACACGCCGGAGGGGTGGAAGTCCTCGGCTGAGGCGCTGGTGGCCGCGGCCACGGGTGTGCCGCACCCGGTGGCCGGGCGGGAGGACTGCCGCGCCTGCCACGGGGTGACCGGCGGGACGCCCATCCCCGAGGACCACAAGGGCCGCACCAACGACACCTGCCTGGTCTGCCACGCCGAGGCCCCGGCGGCAACGGCGGAGCACCCCTTCCCCCAGGACCACGACGGGGCAGCGGGGAACTGCGTCCTCTGCCACCCCGGGAACGACTTTTCGGCATACAACTGCGAGACTTGCCACGCTCCCAGCGGCATGGCGGAGGTCCACGCAGCCCGGGGCATCAGCGAGATCGTCAACCGGTGCACCCTCTGCCACCCGCAGGGGGAGAAACCTTGATCTACCTTGACGACGAGGAGAGAACTATGAAGCACAGCACGATCGCCTTGGGAGTCGGAGCGCTATGGGCCCTGGTCCCTGCGGTGGCTGCAGCGGCAGGACCGGCCGCGGCCACCGAGGGGCTTTCGCCCTGGTCCATCGCGGCCTCGGTGGGCCTGATGGCCCTGGGCCTGGTCTCCCTGGCCGTGGGCGCGGTGGGCCTTCTGCGCAAGCGCGGCAGGGCCGAGTAGCCGCCCTGCACATACCACAAGGAGGTGAGAGAGGAGCACGACCGCGAGGACCCACAGAACTGCTGGAAGATGAAAGCGCAAGCCATCTAAACCCTGCTAGACGGAGGAATGCACATGAAACGCTTGACCTTTGTTGCCCTGAGCGTCCTTCTGCTCCTGAGCCTGGCTGCCCCGGCTCTGGCGCAGGGACCCATCCTGGATGCAGCCAAGGCGTATTTCGCCGAGGGGACCAAGAACATCAAGGCCGACGCCCTCTACGAGAACCTGCACGACGGCGACACCACCAACGACCCCTTCATCCTGGACACCCGCAAGGCTGAGGATTTCGCCAAGGCCCACATCCCTGGCGCGGTGAACATGAGCGTGGCGACCATCTTCACGGCCCAGGGGCTGGCGCAACTGCCCATGGACAAGGACATCGTGGTGATCTGCTACACCGGCCAGACGTCCAGCCAAGTGACCGCGGCCCTGCGGATGTTGGGCTACAAGGCCTACAACCTCCTCTACGGCATGCCCGGCTGGGCCCTCATAGAGGGCGTGGTGGCCTACCCCTTCAGCGCTGACCAGTCCAAGGGGTACGAGGTCTCCAAGGAGCCCGCTGCCCTCAGCGGGTCCTACAGCCTGCCCAAACCGCTGGGGGAGACGGTGGCCGCGGCGGCCGAGGCTTACTTCAGCAAGGGGACCAAGAACATCAAGGCCGACGCCCTCTACGAGAACCTGCACGACGGCGACGCCACCAACGACCCGGTCATCCTGGACCTGCGCAAGGCCGAGGATTACGCGCTGGGCCACATCCCCGGTGCGGTGAACGTGCCGGTGGGCAAGCTGTTCACCCCTGAGACTCTGGCCATGCTGCCGCCCGACCGGCAGATCGTCACCTACTGCTACACCGGGCAGACCTCCAGCCAGGCGACAGCCGCCCTGAACATGCTGGGCTACGATGCTTACAGCCTCCTCTTCGGCATGCCCGCGTGGGCGATGGTGGAAGGGGTGAGCGCCGGGCCCTTTGACGCCTCCAAGTCCATGGGCTACGCCGTGGAGGGGACCGCGGCCGCTCCGGCGGCGCTGCCGACCACGGGCGGGGTCGTCCTCTGGCCGGCCCTGGCTGCCCTGGGCGCCGCGGCTGTGGGGGCTGGCCTGGCCCTGCGCCGCCGCTAGCCCTACCGGGCTGATCCGGTTGCTCCTACTGCTGGGGGAGGACCCCCAGGTCCTCCCCCAGCCCACCCGAACTACGGAGGTGGTCCCGTGAGGATGCGTTTGCTCTGGAGCCTGCTGGCGGTGGGGGTGTTGGGGGTGGCCTTTCTGGCCGGCTGTGGGCCGCAGCCCACGCCCGTGACCCCGGTCCCGCCCACCACGCCCGCGGTCCCCAGGCCCACGGACACGCCGGTCCCGCCCACGGCGACGCCCGTGCCCCCAACGCCGACGCCTGCCCCACCCACGCCAACCCCCGTTCCGCCGACGGCGACGCCGGTCCCGCCCACACCCACACCGGT
>DAOTYM010000132.1:0-4710 GCA_034434775.1 Anaerolineae bacterium
GACGGCCGAGGCGAAGGGGTGGGCCGCGACGGGCACGGTGGCCCCCCGCAGGGCCATCTGCACCCCCAGGAGGAAGCCGGCCCACCGTCCCCCCTCCCCCGCTAGGAGCCACGGCACGAGGAGGAGCGCCCCCAGGATGGCAACCCACCGCCACCGCACCCGAGGGCGGGGCTCCTTCTCCCCGGCGCCCAGGGCCAGCCGCACGGCGAGGAGCGCCGCAAGGACCCAGGCGGCGCGCCACTCCTGCAGGGCTAGGGTGGCGGCCACGGCCCAGAGGAGCAGGAGCAGGTAGCCGTACACGCTCGGCCGGAGGCTCACGGGGAAAGGCCTCCTCCCGAGGAGATGCGACGACGCACAGCCCACCCCACCTCCCAGGCCAGGAGCCCAGCCACCGCCCCAGCCCCGGCGTGGAGCGCCAGGAGGGAGGCCAGGATGGCTCCCACCGCCTCCAGCGGGAGGCCCAGCAGCCTGGCCCCCGACGCCAGGGCCCAGCCGTACACGGTGACGATCCCCTGCCCGGCCAGGATCCCCTGGGTCAGGAAGGGGTGGAAGAAGACCCACAGCACCCCCACAGCCCCGGCCAGGGCGAAGGCCTCGCGGGCTGGCCGCTTCCAGGCCGAAAGGGCCAGTTCGGCCAGGGCGCTCTCGGCCAGGATGCCGATCATGGGGTTGAGGACGACCCCGCCCAGGCTCAGCATCTTGAGGAGCGCGGTCACCACGCCGATCATCGCCACGGAGCCCCGCCGAGGGACGAAGAGCCGGCCCACCAGGGCCAGGAGCAGCCCCAAGGATGCCATGACCACCCCGGTGAAGGGGACCTTCACCACGTGCAAGTAGGAGCCGAGGGACGCTTCCAGGCCGCCCCAGAGCGCGCCGAAGATGGCGATGTAGACGAGGTCCCGCACGCTCCAGCGGGCGGCCCGCCGGGAAGGCCTCGCACTGCTCATGGAATGACCTCCTGTGCCTCGGAACACCCCTCTGCGGCCTCGCGCGGGGGGCGGGGCGGCGGCCCCTGGGGCCGGCCGTCGGCTTGGATGCGGCCCCCGCGGAGGAGGACCACCCGGTCGGCGTAGTGGTGCACCAGTTTGTAGTCGTGGGTGATGAGGAGCACCGCCAGCCCCTCGCGGGCCAGGGCGCGGACTCGCTCCATGAACCGGCTCATGTGCCCCCAGTCCTGGCCCATGGTCGGCTCGTCCAGGATGAGGAGCCCGGGGCGCAGGGCCAGGAGCGCGGCCAGGGCCGTCCGCTGTTGCTCGCCCCCCGAGAGGGAGAACGTCGGGCGGTCCCGCAGCGGCAGGAGCCCCGTGGCCGCGAGGGCCTCGTCCACCCGCGGGGCCGCCGGCAGGCCGTGGTTCTCCACGCCGAAGGCCACCTCCTCGCCCACCGTGTCGCAGAAGAGTTGCTCCACAGGGTTCTGGAAGAGGAGGCCGACGGGCGCTAGCCCTCCGTTCGGGGCAAGCCAAACGCGGCCCCGCGAGGGCCTGAGCATGCCGGCCAGGAGGCGGGCCAGGGTGGTCTTCCCCGCACCGTTGTCCCCCACCAAGGCGGCGACCTGCCCGGCGTAGAGCGTCAGGTCCAGCCCCTGGAGGACGGCCCGGCCACCCAAGCGCACGTCCACCCCTTCCAGGCGGGCCACGGCCTCTCCGGAGGCGTGCCCGTCGGGCACGATGAGGTCAGGCCAGTCCTGGATCGGGGCGTCTGTCGGGCGCCGCACCCCCAGGCGGCGCAGGAGGGGCCGCTCCGCGAGGACCTGGGCCGCGGGGCCATCCCGCACGACCTGCCCGCGCTCCAGGAGGACCACCCGGCTGGCCAGGCGGCTCACCTCGTCGGTCCGGTGCCCGGCCAGGAGGACCGAGGTCCCCTGCTCGCGGTGGAGGGAGGTGAGGGCCTCCAGGACCGCCCGGGAGCCGGGCACGTCCAGGCTGGCGGTCGGCTCGTCCAGGACGAGGATGCGCGGGCCCATGGCCAGGACCGAGGCCATGGCCACCCGCTGCTTCTCCCCGCCGGAGAGGGTGTCCAGCCGCCGCTCCAGGAGGTGCCCGATGCGGAGGACCTCGGCGGCCTCCGCCACCCGCCGCGCGACCTCCGGGGCCGAGAGGCCCAGGTTGCGGGGCCCGAAGGCGACCTCCTCTCGGACGGTCATGTTGAAGAGTTGGGTAGATGGGTTCTGGAAGACGAGGCCCACGCGCCGCACCACCTCGCGCAGAGGGGTGGTGCGGGTATCCTGCCCGTCCACCCACACCGAGCCCTGCATGGTGGCCGCGGGGTGGCCCTGGGGGATGAGGCCTCCCAGGCAGCGGCAGAGGGTGCTCTTCCCGCACCCGGAGGGCCCGGTGAGGAAGAGGAACTCCCCCCATTCCAGCGTCAGGGAGACATCCTGCAGGGCCGCCCGTGGGCCATACCACACGGAAAGGCCCTGCGCCCAGAGAGCACTTCGGTGGCTCACCCCAACCCCTCGGCCCCGCTCCGGCGGGGCGTTCCGCCTTGGGGCGCATTATAACAGGGAGGGGGAGGCGCGGCAAACGGGCAGGGCTCCCGGCAGAGGACGGGGCTAGGAGGTCGTCGTGGCGTCCAGTTCGGGGAGGTACCCCAAGCGGCGGGAGATCTCCTGGGCCGTCTGCACCACAGCCTCCACCTTGTCGGTATCCCGCGTCCAGTCCAAGCGGGTGGCCGGGCCGGAGATGCCGACGGCTGCCACCACCCACCCGGCATGGTCGCGGATGGGGGCTCCCGCGCAGCAGAGGCCGACCTCCGTCTCCTGGTTGTCCAGGGCGTACCCCTGCCGCCGGACCTGGGCCAGGTGGGCCCGGAGCAGGTCCACATCGGTGATGGTCCTGTCGGTGAAGCGCTCCAGTTCCACGCCCTGCATCAGGGCGTCAAAGAGTTTGGGAGGGAGGTGCGCCAGGAGGACCTTGCCGTTGGCCGTGGAGTGGGCCCGTTGGGAGCGCCCCAGGGTGTGGACCACGCCGCCGAAGCGCGCGGCATCGGCCTTGGAGATGGTGACCGCGTCCCGCCCGTTGAGCACGGCCATGCTGGCCGACTCTCCGACGGTGAGGGCGAGTTCCCGCAGGGGGTCGCGAGCCACGTAGACCAGTTCGGCGGGGGCGATGACGCGCATCCCCAGTTCGTAGAGCCGCAGGCCTAGGCGGTAGTTGCCAGTGGCTGGGTCCTGTTCCACGAGGCCGCGGGCCTTGAGGGTCTGCAGGAGGCGGTAGGTGGTGGCCTTGTGGAGGCCCAACTGCCGGCTGAGGGCGGAGACGCCCCACTCCAGGTGTTCCGGGCCGAAAGCCTCCAGGATGTCCAGCGCCCGGTTCACGGATTGCACGTCGTAGTTCGGCCTTTTCATCGCCCTTGCCATCGCCTGCTGTCTTGTGATGCGAAAAGGTGTATCGGAATCCAGAGGCATTATACCACAGACCGCCACTGGGGACAACTGTGGAGGTCGGCACACTTTTCGGGCTTCCCTGCGGGGGATGAGTCGGGACCAGACCTCGGAGCACGTAAAAAGGCCCGGAACCCCTCATGAGGGGGACTCCGGGATCAACAAGGGGCAGAAAAGGAACCCGCGTGGTGGGCGAAACAGGGCTCGAACCTGTGACCTCTTCCTTGTAAGGGAAGCGCTCATCCCCGCTGAGCTATTCGCCCACTAGGAACAGGACCGCCCTTCCCCTTGAGGGCGTCCTACTCCTATTATACCACAGGTTGTCAAGGAGGCCTCAAGCGCCGCTCAACACCAGCGGGAGCACCACCCGCGGCACCGGGAAGTCCGCGAAATCCACCACCACCGTCTCGTTCGCCTGGACCACGACCACGACCGTGTTCGCCGAGATGGAGTAGAAGCCTTCCGGGTCGGTCTCCTGCACCTGGTGCGGCCCCGGCTCCAGCCCTCCCACGGCGTACCGCCCGTCCTGCCCCGTCCGCGTGACGTGAGTCGGCCCAGTCCCATCCACACGCTGCACGGTGATGGTCACCCCTGGCAGGGGCGGCTCGCCGGGGTCCAGTTCGCTGTCCCGGTCCAGGTCCACAAAGACGGTCCCGGCAATCCACCCCGGCCACGGGGCGGCCGTCGGGGTCGGGGTCACCGTGCCGGTTGGCGTGGGCGTGGCCGTAGGTGTGGAGGTGTCGGTAGGCGTGCCCGTGGGGCTGGCGGTCCCCGTCGCGGTGGGCGTGGGCGTACCCGTGGCCGTGGCCGTAGGCGTGGGCGTGCCGGTAGGCGTGCTCGTGGGGCTGGCCGTCCCTGTCGCGGTGGGCGTGGGCGTCGCCGCACACGGCAGCACGGAAGGCGTGTAGTCCAGCCAGTTGCTGATCTCAACGCGGTCCAGCCGCGCGTTCGGCTCCCGCCCCCGGAACCGCAGCGTGTGCACCCCTGGCTCCAGGCTCACGGTGAGGACGCGATCCCACACCCAGGCCCAGGTCCCATCCGCCTGGGGGATCTCCCAGTGCGTCTCCGCCCCTCCATCCACCGAGACCCAGAAGGAGTTCTCGCCCCACCCCTGGCCCATGCCTCGGGCGAAGACGTAGTAGGTATCCCGCGCCGGAACGGGGAAGGTGAGGACGACCTGGCCCGCCTCGCGCTCGCTGCTCAAAACGTAGGTGCAGGCCGAGGCCAGGGCATCCGTTGCCGTCGTCATAGGGGGCGTCAGCGTGCCCCACTCCGCCTCCAGGGCCTGCCAGAAGGGCCGGGGGTTCGCCAGTTTCACCACAAAGGCG
>DAOTYM010000133.1:0-9537 GCA_034434775.1 Anaerolineae bacterium
GGAGGCTGCGGACGACGCCGATCTTATCGGAGATCTTGGCCCCGCCCAGGATGGCCACGTAGGGGTGTTCGGGAGCCTCCAGAGCCTTGCCCAGGAAGGTCAGTTCCCGCTCCATGAGGAAGCCAGCCACGGAGGGCAGGTGCTGCGTCACCCCCACGGTGGAGGCATGGGCACGGTGCGCCGCACCGAAGGCATCGTTGACGTAGAGGTCCCCAAGCCTGGCCAGCGCCTGGGCAAACGCGGGGTCGTTGGCCTCCTCTTCCGGGTGGAAGCGCAGGTTCTCCAGGAGGACGACATCGCCTGCCCGCATGGCGGCGACCGCAGCCTCCACCTGGGGCCCCACGCAGTCATCCAGGACCTGCACCGGGCGGCCCAGCAGTCCGGCCAGGCGTTCGCCCACCGGGCGCATGCGCAGGTCCTCCCGGACCTTGCCCTTGGGCCGGCCCAGGTGCGACATGAGGATCACCCGCGCCCCCTGGTCCAAGAGGTACTGGATGGTGGGGAGCGCGGCGCGGATGCGGGTGTCGTCGGCCACCTGGCCATCGGCCAGGGGGACGTTGAAGTCCACCCGCACCAGGACCCGCTTGCCGGCGACGGGCACGTCGCGCACGGTCTTCTTGTTCATGGTCTGACCTCCAAGCCTAACCCCTGGCCCCTTCTCCCACGCGGGGAGGGGGTCCACATGCCCCCTAGAACCCCTTGTCGGCCATCAGTTTGGCCAGGTCCGCCACGCGGTTGGAATAGCCCCACTCATTGTCGTACCAGGCCACCACCTTGACCAGGTTCCCGCCCATGACCTGCACGTACTCGGCATCCACGATGCTGGAGCGGGTGTCGCCCTTGTAGTCCATGGAGACGAGGGGCGCCTCCTCGTAGCCCAGGATGCCCTTCATGGGGCCCTCGGCCGCGGCTTTGAGGGCGGCCTTCACCTCTTCCACCGTCACGGTGCGGGAGACGACGGCAGCGAAGTCCACCACCGACACGGTGGGCGTGGGGACCCGCAGGGCGTAGCCGTCAAACTTGCCCTTGAGGTCCGGGATGACCAGGGCCAGAGCCCTGGCGGCTCCCGTGGAGGTGGGGATGATGTTCAGCGCCGCGGCGCGCGCCCGCCGCAGGTCCTTGTGGGGCAGGTCCAGGATGCGCTGGTCGTTGGTGTAGGAGTGGATGGTGCACATCAGCCCCTTCTCAATGCCGAAGTTGTCGTGCAGGACCTTGGCCACAGGGGCCAGGCAGTTGGTGGTGCACGAGGCGTTGGAGACGATGTGGTGCTTGGCCGGGTCGTACATGTACTCGTTGACGCCCAGCACCACCGTCAGGTCCTCTTCCTTGGCCGGCGCGGTGATGATGACCTTCTTGGCGCCGGCGGCCAGGTGCGCGCCGGCCTGGGGCCCCGAGGTGAACACCCCGGTGGACTCAATTACCAGTTCCACCCCCAGGTCCTTCCAGGGGAGCCGGGCCGGGTCCTTCTCGGCCAGGTTGACGATCTCGTCGCCGTCAATGACCAGGTTCCCGTTGCGGACCTCCACCGTGCCCGGGTAGGTGCCGTAGTTGGAGTCGTACTTGAAGAGGTGGGCGTTGACCTTCACGTCGTAGAGGTCGTTGATGGCGACGACCTGGAGGTCGTGAGGGTACTTCTCCCGGATGGCCTTGAGGACCTGCCGTCCGATGCGGCCGAAGCCGTTGATGCCTACTTTCACTGTCATGGTGCTATCCTCCGTCTGAACGTGCTCTTTGAGTGATCCGTTTCTCTTGCGCGCGTCTAGCAGGGCGCGTGCCCTGGTGTTCCGTCCCAGCCGAGCGGCGCGCACGCGTCGTTGGCATGCCTCTCTTGGCTGGAAGGGCCTTGCTTTCCGTTCAGGATGTGGCCGAGGCTTTCCAGTCGGCGTAGAGCGAGATGAGGGTCTCCGCCAGCCTCTCCGCGTCGTGGCGCCAGGGGTTCCGGGGATCCACCAGGTCGGCGGTGACCAGGCGGTAGGGCATCGTCCTCCCTTCCTCAAAGGCCACCGGCTCGCTCTGGGCGTAGGCCGGCAACTGGAAGGACGTGTTGCTGTTGGCCAGGACCAGGGAGAACACGCCCTGGCCCACATACTCCTCCAGAACGCGGACGTGGTCCTGGACGGAGAAGCCGTCCGTCTCCCCTGGCTGCGTGGCGACGTTGCACACGTACACCTTGAGGGCCCTGGAGGCCTTCAGGGCCTCGGCGATGTCCCGCACCAGGAGGTTGGGCAGGATGCTGGTGTACAGGCTCCCCGGGCCCACCACGATGAGGTCCGCCTCCAGGATGGCCCGGACCGCGCCAGGGTAGGCCCGCACGCCCTCCGGCTCCAGGAAGACCCGCTCTATGGGCCGCCGCTCCTCGGGGATGCGGGACTCGCCGGCCACCCGCCGGAGGCGGCTCTCCTCGCCGGCCTCTTCCCGCAGGTCCGCGCACAGGGTCACGTTCTCCAGCGTGGAGGGCAGGATCTGCCCCCGCACCGAGAGGACCCGGCTGGATTCCAGCAGGGCCCGCTCAAAACTGCCGGTCACGGCGGCCATGGCGGCGATGAAGAGGTTGCCGAAGGAGTGGCCGTCCAGCCCCGAACCCTCGCCGAAGCGGTACTGGAACAGTTGAGTTGTCAAAGGTTCGGCATCGGCCAGCGCCGCAATGCAGTTGCGGAAATCGCCCGGCGGCAGCACGCCCAGTTGCCGGCGCAGGCGGCCCGAACTTCCCCCGTCATCGGCCACGGTGACGATGGCGGTGATGTGGTCGGTGTGCTGCTTCAGGCCCCGCAGGAGGGTGGAAAGCCCAGTCCCCCCTCCGATGGCCACCACTTTGGGCCCCTTGCCCCGCAGGTGCTGGCGGAGAAGCCGCTCTGCCACCCCGGCCTCCCCCGGCCGCACGAAGGCCGAGAGGAGCCTGCGGTTCAACTGGACCAGCGAGAGGACGAGCAGAGCCGTCCCCGCCACGCCGAAGAGGGCCGCCCGCCCCACCCGCGGGATGAACTGCAGCGTCAGGTAATAGGCGATGGGCGGGAGGGTCCAGACCTCGTACAGGTCCCGCAGCAGGTAGGCGAACCCCAGGGCCAGCAGGACCACGGCGACCAAGGTGAGGGCCAGCCACCGTTTGACGCCCAGCCCCGGGTACAGCCAGGCCAGCGCGCTGCTCCTCCCCAGAAGCCTTCGCAGCAGGTTCCGCCTCATCTTTGCAAGGCCCAAAGTAAAATGATACCGCACCCCGCGGGAAAAGTCAAATTGTGCATTCTTTCACGCACCAAAGGGGCGCCTCAGGTCCGCCCCAGGGTTCCGCGGTGGCGATCCACCGCCGCGGCGCGCCCAAAGCCGCGCTTTCCCACCCTAATTATACCACATTGCCGCCCTGGGCGCGCAGAAAGACGCCGCCAATGGGGAAGGACGGACGGGCCCCGGCGTGGGCCGTCCCATCCGTGGACGGCCCTCCCCCAGTTGCCACAGGGACTTCAGTAGCCTCCCCTATCAAGGGGCGCCTGCAGCCGCCTCGCGGTATTCAAACCGCAGCACCCGCTGGAACCGCCGCAGGACCCGCAGGATGGGCGGCCCGAGGAGCAAGAGGAGGAAGACGTTCCCGCCGGCCCGCCCCAGGTCCCACCAGAGGGAGGTCAGGAGGTAGAAAGCCGCATAGCGCCGCAGGGCCGCGGCCAGGCCCAGGCCTGGCTCCCAGTAGGCCCCCTCGGCCACGGTCGGGCCAGCGAGGTAGGGCCAGAACCAGAGGTTCATGATGGCGCCGAAGGCCAGCCCCCACAGCGCGCCCCAGGCTGCCAGCATCAGCAGTTCCGCGCGGGGGTGGCGGCGCAGGTCCGGCAGGAGGCCGGAACTTCCCCCCACCCACCCCGCGGCGAACATCTGAAAGGGGAGCCAGGGGCCCACCCCCGCCCCCAGGAGGGCCGAGACCAGGAGCGAGAGTGCGCCCATCAGGAAGCCAAAGGTGGGGCCGTAGGTGTAGCCGCACAGGATCAGCAGGAAGAAGATGGCGGAGAAGCCCGCTGGCCCAGGCACGGCCCGCAAGACGGCGTTCACCGCCGAGAGGATGCCGAGGAGGGCCACGGTGCGCGCGTGCATCGTCCTGCCCATCAGGTTGGCCACGATGGCCACCAGGCACAGGCCGATGAGGGCCAACACCAGGAAGGGCGCGTCGGAGGCGTGCGCTGTGGCCTCGGAGGCCCCCTGGCCGCCGAAGAACGGGGAGAGGAAGGCCATCGCCCCCACCGCGGTTGCCAGGAGCAGGATCAGGGCGTTCACCCAGTGCCTCATGGCCGTGCCCTCCCCAGGGCCTGGAGGACGTCCTCCACCGTCAGGAGGCGCGGGTCGCCGAACAGTTTGGCCATCTGGGTGGCGAAAGCGAGAGACCCTCCCATCACCTCGCGGGGAGGCCCTTCCGCCACCGCCTGCCCCTCCCCCATGAGGACCACCCGGTCGGCACACTGGGCCACCCACTCCACGTCGTGGGTGGCGATGAGGGCCGTGCGCCCTCCCTCCACCCACCTCCGCAGGAAGCGGGCGAGGGTTGCCTTCTGCTCCAGATCCATGCCGCGCGTCGGCTCGTCCAAGAGGAGCACCTCCGGCTCGCCCGCCAACACCGCGCCGAGGGCCACCCGCTGGCGCTCCCCCACGCTCAGGTCGCGGGGGTAGCGCAGCGCTTTGTCCCCCAGGCCCAGCAGGTCCAGGAGGGGGCCCGGGTCCGTTGGGGGGAGGCCCCGGGCCTGACGGGTGAAGGCCAGTTCCTCGGCCACCGTCTCGGCGAAGAGGAGCGCGCCGGGGTCCTGGGGCACGTAGCCCACGTGGACCACGAGGGCCTCCAGGGGGGATTGGACCGCGTCCAGCCCCGCCACCAGGAGCCTCCCCCGGGCCGGCCGCAGGAGCCCCACCAGGCACTTGAGGAGGGTGGTCTTGCCCGAGCCGTTGCGGCCCATGAGGGCCACCAACTGCCCTTGCCAGGCCGAAAGCCGCATCCCCTGGAGGGCCGGGGTCCCGTTGTAGGCGTACCAGACGTCCTCGGCCCAGAGCACCGGCAGCCCCGACGGCTCATCCCTGACGTCGGAGCCATCTGAGGGGTGCAGGATGAGGTCCCGCGCCCAGCGACGGGCGTCCTTGAGGGTGAGGGGCAGGGGGTGCCAGCCCAGGGCCACCCCCAGTTCCACCAGGGGAGGCCGGTAGGGCATCTGCCGGAGGACCTCTTCCGGCGTGCCCACCACGGGCGGAACGCCGGCCTGGGGCATGTAGACCACCTTGTCGGCGTACTGGACCACTCGCTCCAGGCGGTGCTCCGAGATGATGACCGTCAGGCCCAGGTCCAGGTTCAGGTGGCGCAGGGTGGTGAGGACCTCCTCCGCGGCCTGGGGGTCCAGTTGGGAGGTGGGCTCGTCCAGGACGAGGACCCGCGGCTGGAGCGTCAGCACGGAGCCGATGGCCACCCGCTGCTTCTCGCCCCCGGAGAGGGTGGAGACGCGGCGGTGCCGCAGGTGGGCGATGCCCAGTTGGTCCAGCACCTCCTCCACGCGTTTGCGCATCACCGCGGGCGGGAAGCCGTGGTTCTCCATGGCGAAGGCCAGTTCGTCCTCCACCGTGTCCACCACGAACTGCGCCTCCGGGTCCTGCTGGACGAAGCCCACGATGCGGCTCATGGCCCCGGGTCCTTCCGCCACCGGGTCATGGCCGGCCACCCGCACCTCGCCCCAGACCGAGCCTCCGCTGAAGTGGGGCACCAGGCCGTTGAGGGCGCGCAGGAGGGTGGACTTGCCGGAGCCGGACGCGCCGGTCACCAGGACGAACTCGCCCTCCTCCACGCGGAGGGTCACGTCTCGCAGGGCCGGCCCTTCGGCCTCGGGATAGCGGTAGCCAAGCCCCTGGAGTCGGATCATGGGGCCTCCTCCTCGCCCCGCGCCCCGGCCAAGGCCGGCGCGGCCAGGAGGACCGCGGCCAGGCCAGCCAAGGAGTCAAAGGTGGGCCAGGGCGTGTGGGGCGGATAGGGGTAGTACAGGAACGCCGCCGGCAAGGTGAGGCGGCGCGCCACAAGGATGGCCAGGGAGAGCGCGCTCGCGGCCGCCACCCAGGTGTCGGCGGGGCCCCACCGCTCTCGGGAATAGCGGCTGCGGCGGGCCATCCGGCCTTGCCACGCCACCGCGCCCAGGGCCAACCCCAACCCCGCCGCGACCCCAAGCCACCCCCAGGGGCCCACAGCCAGGCGCAGGGCCTGGAGGGTCAGACCTCCCAGGGCCAGGGCCAGCCCCAGGACCGTCAGGGCGGGGATCGCTCCCCGCGCCCACCCGGTGGCGGGGAGGGCCGCGCTGCTGAACCCCCTCGCCTCCATAGATTCCGCCAGGGTGAGGGAGCGCTCCAGGGCCATGGTCAGCAGGGGCACCACCAGGGGGACCAGGGCGCGCAGCCCTTGCACCCGGTGGCCGCGCACCCGCTGGGCATCCCGGATCTCCCGCCAGGCGGTGAGGAGTTGCGGCACGAAGGTGATGGCGATGGAGACCACCAGGCCAGCCCCCGCAAGGCCCGCCGGCACCCACCGCAGGAGGCGGTGCATGTCCACCACGGCGTTGAAGGTGGCGAAGACAAGGAGGACGGCGAAGAGGCTCGCGCCGGAGGCCAGGCCGTAGAGGAGCGCCTCCAGGGTGATGGGGCCGCCCACCAGGGGCCAGGCCTCGGGCAACCGGAAGAGGACATAGCGGCCGACATGCACGCTCAGCAGGTTGAAGGCCAGGGCGATGGCCCAGGCGAAGAAGCCCAGCCGCAGGAACGCGCTCCACCCCGGGCGCGCCTCCGAGGGGGGCGCGCAGGTGCGGAAGACCGCCCCCACCGCCAGGCACAGGAGCACCTGGAGGAGGGGTTGCTGGTTCAGGAGGGCCAGCGACGCCGCCCCCAGCAGCCAGAGGAGCCAGGCCAGGGTGTGGTAGCGACCTCCAGGCATGGGCGCTCCTCAGCCTCTCTTGCGGCGGGCCAGGGCCAGCGCGCCCGCGAGGGCCACACCCATGCCCGCGAAGGCCAGGTACTGCCCCCACTCTGGCGCGTCCGGCGCGGGTGCGGCTGCCGGCGGAGTGGGCGTCGGCATGGGGGTTCCCGTCGGGGGCGCGGGGGGCGCGGGGGAGGACGTGGCCGTGGGCGTGGCTGTCTCCGTGGCAGGGGCCGGCTGCGTGGAGGTCGGTTCCGGTACGCCTGTGGGGGCGGGCATCGGCGGCGCGGGCCTGGACGGCGTCGGCGTGGCAGAAGCGGCGCGCGCCGGCGTGGCCGTCGGCACGGGCGGGGAAGCCGGCTCTGGCGTGGGCGTGGCCGGGTGCGGGGAGAGCACGCCAGCGCCCGGGCAGACGTCAGCAAAGGTGAGGGGCGGCGGAGGCGTCTTGCCGTCGCCCCAGACCCAGGCGTCCGCGTCGCCATCGCTGAGGAGGCGGCTGCTCGCCCCCACGCCCGAGTAGACCCACTTCCCGCCTTCCAACCGCCAGTAGGTCCAGTAGCGGCACGCCGCCCCTCGGCACTGGCAGAAGCAGTCCTCGGCAGGGAACTGACAGCCCACCCCCTCAATGGCGCAGACCGCCGCGCCCAAGCCCTGCGTCTCGTTCAGGACCACGGCCAGCCCGGACCGGCGCAGGAGGTCCGCCCCCGAGACCTGGGCCTCGGCGAACTCCACGCACCGCGCCTGCACCTGCCCCTCGCCGAAGGCGACCACCAGCGCGGCCCGGTGGGGCCCCTCTGCCACCCCCCGGAGGGGGAGAAGCCCGAGGAGCCCCACCAGCAGCGCAACGAGGACCAGAGGCGTCCACACGCCCCGAAGGACCTGGTCCCTGCGCGCCATGCCGGCCTCACTCCACCGTCATGGGGCAGGGCCAGGGGGTCAGGCTGTCGGCCTCGGGGCGGATGCGGAAGGCCGGCTGTCCCTGGTGGAAGACCCCGACCCTCTGGACCACCCGGCC
The DNA here is from genome assembly GCA_034434775.1 of Anaerolineae bacterium. Lineage (GTDB taxonomy): Bacteria > Chloroflexota > Anaerolineae > DTPP01 > DTPP01 > DAOTYM01. Next base: position 7,926 of record DAOTYM010000133.1, read on the forward strand.
GTTGACCCACAGTTCCACGCGGTAGGGGTTGCCGGCCGCGCCGAAGGTGGCGTAATCCACCGGCAGGCCGTCCACCTTGAGGTAGCCGTCGCTGCGGACGGCGCTCCACCCGCGCGGGTTGACGTCCTCCCAGGCCCCCTCGGCCGTCAGGCGGTAGGCCTTGACCCACGAGACGGCCGGCGGCGCGGCCACGCAGGTCACCAGGTTCCCGCGGGCCAGCGCAGGGGCCGGCCCAAGGTGCAGCGCGGGGATGCGGACTTCCGCCTCCGGCCACTGGCCGGCCGGCAGGGGGAAGGACTTGCCTGCCAGAGCGGGGATGGCCTGGGCCGTGGCCAGAAGGTTCTCGCCGAAGCCGGGCTGCCATTCAAACGCGCCCGAGGCGACCTGGAAGCGCAGGAGCGCGGCCACTGGGTCGCTCCCCGGCCCCCGCCACCAGGGCTTCGCCGTGGGCTCCTCGCCCAGCGCCAGGAGGGCCTGCAGCACGTAGGCCGTGGAGTCAGCATCGGAGTCAGACCCCCAGGGCGAGGGCTTGGTGTAGGGGAAGCCGCCGTCGTCGTTCTGTTGCTCCAGGAGGTGGGCCCGGGCCGCCTGCACGGCTTTGGATGTGGGGGCCTCGCCCGCAGCCAGGAGCGCCTGGATCGCCAGGGCGGTGGTGTTGGTATCGGTGCCCCAGCCCGGGGCCCCCTCCCAGCCCCCGTTCGCCTGCTGGTACGAGCGCAGGACAGCCCGTTCCGCCTCCGTCACCTTTTCTCCGGCGGCCCTGAGGGCCAGGAGGGCCCAGGCCTGGTCCATCGCGCCCGCGCCGTAAGCGCCGGCCCCATCCCCAAAGGACCGCAGGTGGGCCAGGAGGTCCATGCCCCCGAAGTGCGTCGGGTCCTGGCCGGCAGCGACGACGGCGAGGATGAGTTTGCCGGTCTGGGCGGCACCGGTGGCGTAGGCTGCGGTGTGGCTGGCCAGGTAGTCCATGGCGGAAGGGCCGAGGGGCGTCGGCCGCCACGCAGCGGGGTTGTGGCCCGCGCTGGCCAGGGCGAAGACCACATCGCAGGTGGTGCCAGGGTTCGCGAAACCGCCGTCGGGTCCCTGTTGGGTGCCCAGCCAGTCCAGGGCGCTCCGGATGGGGTGCTCCGCCGGCAGGACGGGGGTTCCAGCGCCGGCCGACGGGGCAACAGCCAGGGCGAGGGCCAGGAGCAACGCTCCGGCAAGGCCAACCTTCCATGCAGTGCGTGACATCGGTCCACCTCCTTGAGCATATGGGTTGTGGCGTACAGCCTATGGCGTATAGCCTATGGTAGCCTATGGCTTATGGCTGATAGCCTATGGCATATGGCCGATAGCCTATGGCTTATGGCCGATAGCAGCGCGCCCGCCATAGACTATCCGCCATAAGCCATCCGCCATGGGCCATCCGCTATAAGCCATCCGCCATAGGCCATCCGCCATCCGCCTTCGGATCGGGTGTGCCTTGGGCCAAGGGGCGTGCAGAGCACCCTGAGAGGGCCCTGAGGGAGAAGGGGAGAAGGGTGGCTGAGGAGAGAGCAACAAAAACCCCTCCTCGAGAGGAGGGGGTCCCTTGCCCGGCTTGGCTCTTGACACCTTTCTCTCGAAGGCTCCA